>JALZLU010000111.1 GCA_030858685.1 Chloroflexota bacterium
CGCACGCGCGTGATGATGGTGCAGCGATTGCGCATACGGTAATAGCTGCCCTTGTACGTGAAAGGCAGCGGAGCGCGGATGGGGATGGTCTCGATGGATTCGATGGTCAGCGACATCAGGCGATCTCGCACCCCGGAGTTGACGGGTGGTGGACCGGCTGCCACCATGGCGCAATCGTAACTGGAAACGGTGTCACCCCGCCGCCCCTCCGTGGCACGGGCGGGCGCCGTGCCCGCTGAGGCCACGCCCATCGAGCCCCATCCTTCGCTTCCCGCCCGCCCGAAGGCGGAGGAGGACCTCGCCTCCGGCCGCCCCGCCCCTCTGGCCGGCGTGCGCATCATCGCCGTCGAACAGTACGGCGCTGGGCCCTTCGGCACGCTCTACCTGGCCGATCTGGGCGCGGAGATCATCAAGATCGAGGACCCGGGCGTGGGCGGCGATGTCAGCCGCTACATCCCGCCCGGTCGGGTGGGCACGGACAGCCTGTTCTTCGAGGCCTTCAACCGCGGCAAGCGGAGCCTCGCCCTGGACCTCAAGGCACCGGCTGGACGCGCCGTATTCGAGCGGCTGGTGGCTACGGCGGACGCCGTGATCAGCAACCTTCGTGGCGACCAGGCGGAGCGACTCGGCCTCACCTACGAGATGTTGGGAGGCATCAACCCGGCCATCGTCTGCGTGGCGCTGACCGGCTACGGACGTACGGGTCCCGATGCCCGCCTGCCCGGCTACGACGCGCTGATCCAGGCCGAGTCCGGCTGGGCCTCGCTGACCGGCGCCCCGGACGGTCCGCCCACCAAGAGCGGCCTCTCGCTGGCGGACTACACCGCCGGGCTGACGGCGGCCCTGGGGCTCGTCGTGGGCCTCTTCGACGCGCGGCGAACGGGGCGTGGTCGCGACGTCGACACGAATCTCTACGACTCGGCGCTGGCCATGCTCAGCTATCCCGCCACCTGGTTCCTCTCCAGCGGCTTTGTGACGGAGCGGCACGAGATGTCGGCTCACCCTAGCGTGGTGCCTTTCCAGTTCTTCGCCACGGCCGACGGGCACATCGCGGTGGCCAGCCCCAAGGAGAAGTTCTTCAGCACGCTGGCCGAGGTGTTGGACCTGCCGGGACTCGTGGCGGACCCTCGCTTCGCGGACTTCGAGGCCCGCGGCAGGCACCGCCCGGAGCTGCTGGCGATCCTGTCCGCTCGCTTCGCGGAAGGGACCACGGTGCAGTGGCTGGAGCGTCTGCGCGGACGCGTGCCGGTCGCGCCGGTCCGCTCCATGGAGAGTGCCCTGGACCTGGATGAGCTGAGGGACCGCTCCATGCTGGCCGAATACCAACATCCGGCCTTCGGCACCGTGCGCTCCGTTGGCCTGCCGCTGACCATGAGCGACTTCGCGCCAACATACGCGCCGGGGCCGGCCCTCGATGGTGACGGCGAAGCCATCCTGCGCGAACTTGGCTACGACGAGGCGGCCGCTACCGGACTCCGCGCGGATGGCGCCTTCGGGCGCACCCCCATTGGGCCACCAGCCTCGACAGCCGGCTAGTCGGCGTCCTCCAGGCGCACCACCAGGTTGACGCCGCCCTCCGCGCGGTAGCTGACGCGGACCGGCTGGGCCAGCGCCTGGTGCTCCCGCAGGTGCGTGGCCGGAAAAGCGCCGTGGCCGAAGTCGACGCCACCCAGCGAGAAGTGCAGCTGCTCGCCCTGGTCCGTGCGCAGGGTGAACGCGTCGATGGCCACCGGCGAGTCGCTCTCGACTTCGACTACCAGACCCTCCACCGTCTGGATCTGCGACAGGCCGCTGCCGCAAGCGGTCAGCAGCAGAGCGAGGAGCGCGACCCTGATGGTCCGGTCGATCACCCGAAGGGGAAGACCAGGACGTCCACGACGAGCAAGGCGAACAGTGCCGAAAGATACGTGATCGAGTAGCGGTAGACGCGCATCGCCCGCTTGTCCGTACCGTCGCGCCACATGGCGAAGACCTGGAAGAGGAAGATGCCGCCCAGCAGGAGGGCCCCCGCCAGGTAGATGAAGCCACGCTCCGCGACCGCGAAGAAGATCAGCGTGAGCGCCACCATGAGCACCGAATAGAGGCCGATCTGGCGGGTCGTCTCGCGCACCCCGTGGGTCACCGGCAGCATCGGCACCTTGGCCGCCTCGTAGTCCTTGGCCAGGTTCATGGACAGCGCCCAGAAGTGGGGTGGTGTCCAGTAGAAGACGATGGCGAAGAGCACCAGTGAGGGAAGTCCGATGTCGCCCGTCACGGCGGACCAGCCGATGACCGGCGGGAGGGCGCCGGCCGCACCGCCCAGCACGATGTTCTGGTGCGTGTTGCGCTTCAGCAGCATGGTGTACACGACGACGTAGAAGCCGATGGCCAGCAGCGTCAGGAAGGCCGCCACCAGGTTGACCAGAAAGGCGAGCACCGCGAAGGCCACCACGCCCAGAGCAAGGCCAAAGACCAGCGCATCTTCCGGTGCCACGCGGTGCGCCGGCAGCGGTCGCTTCCGCGTGCGGCTCATGAGCAGATCGATGTCCCTATCGAGGTAGCAGTTGATGGCATTGGCCGAACCGGCAGCAAGCGTGCCGCCGAGGAGCGTCCAGAAGACCAGGTCCAGCGGGGGGATGCCGCGAGCGGCGAGCACCATGGCCGGCACCGTGGTCACCAGCAGCAGCTCGATGATGCGTGGCTTGGTCAGTGCGACGTACGCCCCGACGCGTTCGCGCCACGTGGTGCGAGTTCCCTGGACGACAACGGCCCCCCCGTCGGGGGACGTCACGTCGTCCGCGCCGGCGGATCGCCCACCATCGCCGGGTCGCAGCTGCGAACTTGTGCGAGCCTCGTAGTAGGAGATCATCGTGGCCGCCGCCAGGAGCGCCCAGATCAGCGCGCCGAGTGCCAGGTGGAGAGCCACGGCCCAGGGTGCCAAACGAGTGAAGATCTGCAGCGCGCCCACGATGATCTGCACGGCGTAGAGCGCCGTCGCCGTGCCCACCAGACCGAGCAGGATCTGGCGTCCCTGCGCGCCGCCCAACCCCGTCGCGCGGTCTCGGCGCGTCGCGCGCCAAACGAGGATGAAGGCCCAACCAACGATGACTGCCACCACGGCGGCCACGAAGCGATGCAGGAAGTGGCTCATCTGGAGTGCGGCCACGGCCGGGTCGGCCGCGAACAGGGGCAACAGCTCGCCCTGGAAGAAGGGCCAGTCGAGATAGACCAACGCGGCTCCCGTGGCAGTCACGTGAGACCCGAAGAGCAGCAGCGCATAGACACTGGCCGAGGTGAATGCCAGCACCAGGGTCAGCCGCTGGCTGTCGCCGCCACGTGCCAGGCTGCGCGGGTACTGGCTCCGGATGGCCACGAACGTGAGCAGCACCAGCAGGACCATGGCTGTGGCGAGGTGGGCCGTGACCCACTCACCGGCATTCCCCGTCTCCACGGTGATCTTGCCCAGCCAGGCCTGGAAACCGGTCAGCGCCACCGCGCCCATTGAGGCCAGCACCAGCGAACGGTCGCCGCGGTGGTGACGGAGCGCCACGAAAGCGACCGCGACCACGAGCAGTCCCACGGTCGCCGCCCAGGTCCGGTGGCTCCATTCGATCCATGCCGCGTCATCGCCCAGGGGTGGCAGGAGCTGGCCATAGCAGAGTGGCCAGTCCGGGCAGCCCAGACCGGAGCCGGTACCGCGGGTGATGGCGCCGATGACCACCAGGATGAAGGTGGCGACGACGGTCGTGAGGGTCAGCTTCTGGAAGCGCGTCATGGGGCACTCGGATTGTAGCGGCGGGAGGGAGGCGGTCCGTCGTCGGCGCCCGCGGCAGTGAGTGGCTATGGTGAGGTCATGTTCCGAACCCTCGTCTTCTTCATGGCCGCCGTGCTTGCTCTCGGTGCCTGCTCCTCGACGACGCCCGACCCCAGCAGTCCCAGCGGCCATCCGACGGGGCCGGGCGGGCCTTCCGCGCCGGTCGCCAGCCCCGCTGCCAACGCGTGTGACCCGACTGGCGCGGCACCGGCCAGCTACCCCGGCTGGCCGGGCTCGGAAGCCGAGCCGTCGCCTACCACCGAGCTGGTGCCGCTGCTGGTCTCCTCGGAGCTGGCGGTGGGCCAGAACCGGTTCCTGTTCACCCTCATCGACGGACAGAATCGGCTCGTCGCCGCGCCGGACGTGGAGGTCGATGTGCGCTTCTTCGACCTGGCGGCCGACCCCGACGCGCCGGTGGCCGAGCTGACCGCGGGTTACCTCCAGGCCGACGAGGAGCGCGGGTTGTATCGCGCTGCCGTCGACTTCACCTGCTCCGGCACCTGGGGCGCGGAGCTGACGGCGCGCATCCCGGACCGTGAGCAGCGCCAGGCTCGGGTCGTCTTCTCGGTGCGGCCGGAGTCATCGACACCGGCCATCGGGGCACCCGTGCCGGCCACGGACACGCCCACGGCCGACTCGGTCGAGGCCATCGCGGAGATCTCCACGGACCTGGAGCCGGACCCCGACTTCTACCAGCTGTCCGTCGACGAGGCGCTGGAGCAGCGGCAGCCATTCGCGCTGGTCTTCGCCACGCCCGCCTTTTGCCAGACCCGCGCCTGCGGCCCGACCCTGGACATCGTTCGTGACGTGGCCGCCGACTTCAAGGACGGGATGGCCTTCATCCACGTGGAGCCGTACGTGCTGGAGATGACCGACGCAGGGCTCCAGCCGGTGTTCGATGAGGCGCAGCGCTTCCAGGCCGTGCCCTCGGTCAGGGAGTGGGGCCTGCCGTCCGAGCCCTACATCTTCGTGGTCGACGCCGGCGGGACGCTGACCGCTAAGTTCGAGGGAGTGGCCGGTCCCGACGAGCTCCGCGCGGCCTTCGACGCGGTCGCCGCGAACTAGGATCGCTGATCGGCCAGCTCCCTGGCCAGGCGGCCGGGCAGCGCAGGGTCGGCCAGCATCGCGGTGCCCACGGCCACGGCTGTCGCCCCAGCGTCCAGCATCGCGATGACGTCGCCGAGAGTGGCCACGCCGCCGCAGCCCACGATGGGCAGGCGTGAGCGACGTGCCAGCTCGGACACGGCTCGCAGCGCCAACGGCCCGATGGCGGGCCCGGAGAGCGTCGCGTGGCGCCCCTCGAGCAGTGCCGCCGGTCCCCATCCGCAGTCCAGGGCGTCGGCACCGGCCTCGGCGGCGGCTCGGCCCGCGTCGCGCAGGTCGGGCGAGGCGATGGACAGCTTCACCAGCAAGGGCAGATCGGTCACGGCTCGGACCGCACCGGTGGTGGCGGCCACGAGGTTCGCGTCGTAGGAGATCGGTCGACCCTTGCGTCCCGCGTCCACGGAGCCCAGGTCCAGCTCCAGCCCTGCGATGCCGGGGATGCCATCGGTCCGTTGGGCGAGCGTCGCGAAGTCCTCGGCGCCCGCCGCGACCAGGCTGAGGATGACCGGCACGTCCCATGTCGCCCAGCGCGGCGCGTGGCGCTCCAGCACGGCCGTGATGCCGGGGTTCTGGTGCCCGATGGCGTGGAGCAGGCCACCCGGCGAGTCGGTCATGCGCGCGGCTGGCCCGCCGGCGCGCGGATGCAGCGTGGTGCCGCGCGTGATCAGGGCGCCCAGCCCTGAAAGATCGACCTGCCCGACCGCTTCGATCCCGTAGCCCAGGCAGCCCGCGGCGGCCAGCAGCGGACTGCACAGGGTGAGCGCGCCGGGTCGCGTGGGTGCCAGGTCGACGGCGGAAGACCGATCGTCCGTCATGGCGGGTCGGACCAGGCCAGTTCATGCGCGGCGAAGACGGGGCCCTCGCGGCACACCCGGACGGGTCCCGTGGCGCCCTCCACGCTGCAGCCAAGGCAGACGCCGAGAGCGCAGCCGACCCGCTGATCGAGCACGACCTGCAGCCAGGAGCGAGGAGCCGTCGCGGCGCCGCGAGTGGAACGGCGCCCCGGCCGCCGGGCCAGCCGCGCCACGCCCAGCCGAGCGTCCCGGCCGCGCAGCAAGGTGACGAGGTCCTGAAGCAGTTCCGGCGCGCCGGCCGCGAAGGCCTGATCGGCCCACGCCTCGTAACGGGGCACGATGTCGAGGACGGAGCCGTGATGCCCCAAGGAGCCGTCCGCGGTGGCAACTGCGTACTCCACCTCGTCAGGCAGCAGCGACGAGGGATAGACCGCCGACGCGCCCGGGGCGCCCAGCAGCACGGCGACCTGGCGGCCCGCCCCGAGGGCACTGTCCACCAGGGACCGCAGCCGCCCGATGCCCGAGCCATCGGCGATGAGCAGGAGGTGGTGAGCACTCGACTCGATGTGCAGAGGGCGGCCGAACGGCCCGGCGAAGGTCGCCCGGCCGCCGGGTGGCAGTGCCGCGAGCCAGCCCTGAGCAGGCGCACCGGGCGCGAGCTGTACCACGACTTCCCCGCGGACCCGATCGAAGCCGTGCAGTGTCACGGGGCGCACCAGGGGCACGCTCCAGCCGGACGGTGCCCCGACGTGTGCGTACTGGCCCGGCTGCGCGCGTGCGGCGAGTGAGGGCACTCGCCAAGTCTGGAGCCAGTGGCCGGGCAGGTACTCGCGGGTAGCGAGGAGTTCGCCCTCCATCGCCCGTCCTCAGCGGCGGGGCTGAGGCTCCTCGTCCGTCCCTTCGATGCGATCGCCCTCGCGCGCCGCCTCGGCCTCGCTCTCCACCACGACCGCTTCCACGATCTCGTCTTGCTCGGCCGCGCCGGCCTCTCCCGCGAGTTCGTCTTCGCTCGGCCCCACGCCGGGGTAGGCGTCGGCGAGGGCCTCGGCCAGGTCGCCGAAGAGGTCCGTCGGGTCGTAGAACATGACCAGCTCCTCGGGCGTGCCAAGGGCCTGCCAGCGGTCCGTGCCCTCGTCGGGCTCGCCGTCGCCGTCCTCGTCCTGCTCGGGCACGACCTCTGCCTCGAAGGAGCCATCAGCCTTGAACCAGAGCCGCTCGTCCTCGTCGTCGAGGATCATCATGTCGCCGACCATGCCCGAAAGGTCGGCGGCCGAGACCTCGAATTGTTCGATGAGCCGCGCTTCCGAGAGCTGACTTCGTTCCTGGAAGGTGAGAGCCAGATCGTAGAGGCGGCGCGCGGCAGTCTCGGTGTCGGCCGGCGACTCCTCGTCCTGGGCAGCCGCCCAGTCGTCCGCCGCGCCCGCGTAGGGGTCGCTGCCGCCGATGCCCACGCCGACGGTCTCCTCGGGCGAGATGCCCGCGGTCTCCATCAAGTCGTCGGCAGCCGTGGGCTCATCGGGCAGTCCTGCCTCCTCGCGCGCCGCGTCGGCGAAGGCGGCGTATATGTCGGCCGGGTTGTAGAGCTCCACCAGCTCCGCCGCACTTTCGATGACCTCGGTCTCGGAGACCCACTCACCGGTCTCCTCGTCCTGGTAGCGGCTGCGTGAACGGAAGGTCCCGTCGGGCGCGATGGACAGGTAGTCGGGGTCGTCGTCGATGAGCACCAGGCCACCCAGATCGCGCAGGCGGTCCTTGTTGGCGTCGAGGAAGCGCACCAACTGCTCGCCGGCCTCAGCCAGGAACGAGTCGCGCTCGATGGCCGCGTCAGCCGCGATCTCACTCAGCGCTCCGACGCGCTCCTCGTCAGTTCCGTCCAGGCCGTTCATGCCATCGGCACTCCCTCGGCGATCCATGGCGTTTCCTCCTACGGGTGATATTCGAGGTCCGGTCCCATCCGCTCGCGGAGGAACATCGAGTGATGGCGTTCGAACATCCATTCGCCGGCCCGGTGGCCGATGGCTCGTGAGCGCTCATCGCCCTCGAGCTTGTCGATGGTCCCGTAGTCGGGCAGTTCCAGCAGGATGACGTTGTCGAAATCCCAGCCATAGGCCACGTTGTACCAGCCCAGGAAGCGCATCCCGAACTCTTCCTCGTAGCGCTTGACCTGTCGGGGGAACAGTTTGCGCATGAAGAACTTGAAGAACGGGTCGCGCCCTCGGCGAACGGAGAAGTAGGTGGCGAGAACGGGCACGGGCCGGGGCTCTCCTGTGGGGTCAGGCTGGGCTGGTTGGTGTTGGCTGCGACCACCCGGCGGCGGCGCGCGCCATTGTCGCACGCTCGAGTGGCGGTGCACGGCCCGCCGCACGAACGCAGGATCAGTAACTCACGCTCCGGTCTGCCTCGAAGAGAAGCTCCACGAGCCGTTCCGGAAGCACCAGCTGCACCCCCTCGGGGGGTTCGAAGATGCCCCTCGCGGCGCTCGAGAAGACTGATGCGTAGACCAAGGCGCCGCCTGCCAGTAGCAGCTCCCAATGCTCCTGAGCCGGCCCGATGCCGATGCCCGTCATGTCCTGTCGCGTCTCCGGGCGCAGGGCATCGACCGCGTCGCCGGCCAGGAAGACGCTGACCTCGTGGCCGGCCTCCACGGCCATTCGCGCCACGCGCAGGCCCAGTGTCAGGCGCGTCGGGTTCTCAGGTCCCGTGGCGATGTGCACGAGCAATCTGCCCACGGTCAGTAGCTGACCACTCGGTCACACTCGGCGATGAGCGCGACGAGGCGGGCCGGCGGCGCCAGTTCCACCCCGTCATCGCCGGTCACGCCACGAGTCTTGCTCGACATGCCCGAGGCAAAGAGCCGAGCGCCCCCGCCGCGCAGCGCCTCCCAGTGCTCCCGCACGCTGCCCGTGCCGATGCCGGCGGCGACTTCCCGTGTTTCCGGCCGCAACAGGTCGACACCATCGCCGGCCATGAAGACCGTCACCTGGTGTCCCTCCTCCAGGGCGGTACGCGCCACCAGCAGCCCCAGCGCGACGCGCGTGGGGTTCTCCGGCCCCGTGGCGATGTGGATCAGAAAGCTGGTCATCGCTCCTCCTCTGCGGACGGGTCTCCGCCACGTCGTGCCGAACTCCCCAGCGCGCTGCCGTCCTGGCGGGCCTCATCCTCCTCCTCGATCATGCCCACCGTCTTGCGCGCGCCGGGATCGATGGGCCGGCGTCGGGAACGCCGGTCAGCGGCCACGAGGCGTAGCAGGAAGATGACCGTCTGACCGGCGAAGAGCAGGAGCACCAGCGTCACGATGAGCATCGCCCCACTGAGCCACGGTGGGGCGCCTGCCACGACGCTGATGGGCGTGGCTACCAGCAGCAGCGTGAGCAGCGCCACCTGGAACCAGAAGCAGCCCAGACCGGGGCCGCGTTCGGCGTCCAGCGGCTCGCCCTTGTAGGGGGGCATGGGCGGCTCGACCGGCACGCGACGCGGGGCCGGCTGGGGGTCGTGGCTCACCGGTCGGCTCTGGGCAGGATCACCTCGGGATGGTAGCGGCCGGCGGGTCGACGCCTGCACGCGCGACGCCGGCACCTGCGCTTGACGCGAGCAGCGCCAGCACAGCCATGCGTATGGGCACGCCGTTGGCGACCTGCTCGAGGATGACCGAACGCGGCCCGTTGGCAACCTCCCGCGTGATCTCCACACCCTCGTTGACCGGTCCGGGATGCATCACCACCACATCCCGGCGCGCCAGCGCCAGCCGCTCGGGCGTCAGGCCGTAGCGACGCGTGTACTCGGCGGACGAGGGGCCCCTCCCGGACGAGGCGCCCTTCCGCGACAGACGCTCGCGCTGGATACGCAGCGTCATGACCGCGTCCGCGTCCGTCAGGGCCGCCGACACGTCCGCGGTCACCTGCACCGCCCGCAGCAGGGCCTCCTCGCCCAGCCAGGCGCCGATGTCGGGCAGCCACTGGGCCGGTCCGCAGAGCGTCACCCGGGCTCCGGCCGCGGTCAGCGACCAGACGTTGGAGCGCGCCACGCGCGAGTGGAGGATGTCGCCCAGGATCGTCACACGCGCCCCATCGCAGCCGCGCTCCAGACGCTGGCGAAGCGTGTACAGGTCCAGCAGGGCCTGCGTCGGGTGGGCGTGGCAACCGTCCCCGGCATTGACGACATGCCCAGGAAAGTGCCGTGCCGCAAGGTGGGCCGCGCCGCCGCGCCGGTGACGCAGCACCAGCAGGTCAGCTCCGAGCGCGCCCAGTGTGCGCACCGTGTCGACCAGCGACTCACCCTTGACGATGGAGCTCGCGGGCGGGTCCAGATGCGAGACCTCCGCGCCCAGCGCGCGCGCCGCGAACTCGAACGAGAGCCGCGTCCGTGTGGATGGCTCGGAGAAGACCGTGACCAGGCGACGCCCGGCAAGGTCGTCCCGGCGGGCACCGCTGCGCAGGGATGCCTCCATCTCGCCGGCCAGTCGCATGATGCGCTCCAGATCGTCTGGCTTGAGGTCCGCCACATCCAGCAGGTGCCGCTGCGCCCAGGGGCCCTCCGCCAGCGTCATGACGAGGCGTCGGGCGCGCTGCTCCCGGATGGGTCAAGCCCGTCGGCCAAGCGTCCGATGACCACCTCGTCCTCGCCGTCGATCTCCTGCAGGTGGACCTTGATGACCTCGCCACGCGACGTGGGCACGTTCTTGCCCACGTGGTCGGCGCGGATGGGCAGCTCGCGATGCCCGCGATCGACCAGCACAGCAAGCCGCACGGCGGCCGGACGGCCGTGATCCATGAGGGCGTCCATGGCCGCTCTCACGGTGCGTCCCGTGTAAAGCACGTCGTCGACCACGACGAGCGTGGTGTGCTCCAGTTCGAAGGGCAGGTTCGTGCCCTTGAGCTGTGGCTGGCGGGCGATGCGCGAGAGATCATCGCGATAGAACGTGATGTCCAGCGTGCCCACCGGCAGGCTGACTCCCTCGTGCCCTTCGATGGCGGCACGGACGCGCTGGGCCAGTGGCACTCCCCGCCGCTGTACGCCCACCAGCGCCAGGCCGGACGTGCCGCCGTGCCTTTCGACGATCTCGTGGCTGACGCGCACGAGCGCCCGCCGCACCTCTTCCGCGGTCATGATCCGCCGCGCGCTCTCTGTCAAGCCGTCAGGATACCGGTCGCTCAGAAGGCCGGCAGGCCGGTCGAGACGTCGAAGCCCCGAAGGCGCAGGCTGCCATACCCGCGCGGTCCCCAGGTACGCAGGCGCAGCTCACCCTGCGGTCCATCCTCGGACGGAGCCACCCAGGCGACGCGATCGCGGCCCAGCGTGAACGAGCGCCGCGCCAGGGTCGGCGCAAGCAGCACCGTCTCTTCGTCGATCGAGGCGCTGGACCGATCGATGCTGAGCACGGCCAACTGGCCCCAGTCAGCGCCGGGCGTCTCCGTCACCCAGTAGCCGAAGGCAGTCGAGTCCGCGGACCAGCGCACCTGCCACTCCCGCACGGGATCGGACGAAACGTCCCGCTGGGGTTCGACCGGCTCCCGATACCGGCGTCCGTCCGTGGTTGCGGGCGGGCTGTGGTCAGCCGGTCGTTGACCGGCGTATTGCGACGTGTCTGGAGATGCGTTGGGAGATGCCTCCGGCGAGCTTTCCGGCGAGGCAGCCGGCGAAGTGCCTGGGGAGGCCTCCGGCGAAGTTCCCGGCGAGGCAGCCGGCGAGGACGTCGGCTCGGTAGCCGGCGACCCTTCGGCCGCCTGTCTTGCCTGGCGCTTCTTCTCGCTTGCTTCGGCGCGTCTCGACTCGGTACGGGGAGGTTCGGCGGACGCGTCCGGGGTCTCACTGATGGCGCCAGCGCCGGTATCCGGGGCGCCGGTGACCAGCCATCCGCCGCCTTGTCCGGCGGTCCCCTCACCAGGCGACCGACTCGTTGGGGCGAAGGGGTCGATGCCGCGCCACTCGATCATCGACAGCGCGCCATGCATGGGCACGACTTCCTGGCCATCCGTCTGGAGCTCGCCGTGCCAGGTGATGGCGAATCGACCGCTCGGATCGATGGCCGGTAACCAGCCGCCATCGCCTTCGACGAATCGCTCCAGGCCGGTAGCGGGGTCGATCACCACCGTGACCGCCCGCACCGCGCTCGGAACGAAGATCTCCGGCCGGCTGACCACCGCGCGCAGTCCCGACCAGGAAGCGAAGTAGGAGGCACCGTCGTCGGTCAGCCGCTGCGCCTGCGTGTCGCCCGTCCGCCAGGTGTAGACGTCGGGTCCGCCGCTTGCGTCTGCGGGCATCGCGCTGAAGGCCAGCATCTGCCCGTCGGACGACCATGCCGGCGGGGCACCGACCACGCGCACATCCTCCAGTACCGCCTGCACCGCGGCCGGCACGTCCGACGACGGTGCGCCGGTCCCTGGATCGGACGGATCAGCCGATGCGCCGGACGAATGCCCAGGGTCGGGATCCGCTGATGGCCCGCCCGAACCCCCGGGTGTCAGTGAGTCTTCGTCCGGCGAGGCCGCGGCACCGGAGGGGTCATCGGATGCCAGAGGGTCCGTTCCCTCATCGACCTGGCGCGTCGCGGCCGGCGAGGTCAGGCCGGGAGACGCGGGCAACGTGCCGGGCGCGAGCGTGGCCACCGAGGGCACGCCCGCCGACGGCACCGGCGAGGTGGGCGGCCCTATCGGGCCGTCCGATCGGAGCGGACCCACGAATGGCGGCACCGGGTCGACGATGCGCGACAGCGTGACCACGGACACCGTGTCGTTGCCCAGATCGTCGATGGTCAGCAGCGCCAGCCGGCCGTTGGCCTCGTGCAGGTCCAGGCTGACGGCGGTCAGTTCGCCGGGCGCTGCCACCAGCCGGCGGTGCGTGGTCGAGACCGCGGCACAGTCGATGGCGGCGGGCGGGCAGACACGGTCGACCGTGGTCTGGTAGATGGCCAGACCCTCCGGTGTGAGCTCGACGAAGGCGAGCGCTTGCGTGGGGATCTCGAAGGGCGTGGGCAGCGCCGCGGCCGGACCCTCGGGCGTCTGGGGATCGTCAGCGGTGCTGTCGAACTGTGTGCCCACGACTGCCACGCCCAGCACCAGGCTGGCCAGCGCTGAGAGCATCAGCGCCGGCGAGTCAGCGCGGCGCGCACGACGATCGACACGGATACGCCTGCTGCGCTGCGGATCTCGGGCGATCTCGCGGTCCAGGCCGGCAGCGGTACGGACCCACAGGTCGCGCGGCGGCGACAGGCTGCGCAGCGAGCGGAGCGTGCGCTGGTTGCGCAGGTACGCTCGTTCCGCCATGCGGCAGCGAGGGCAGCTGGCGAGATGGGCGCGCAGGCGGATGGTCGCGTCGTGGGTCAGCACACCGTCGAGCCGGTCCGATACCAGCTGGCGGAAAGACAGATGCGGGTCCACGGCGTGCTTCATCGGCGACCCTCGCGGTCCCGGCGGGGCACCCTCGCGGTGCGACCGAGCGACGCCTCGCCGTCAGCCACGGCGGTGCGTGCTGTCTCGACGTTCAGCGCCTGGCGCAGGGACTCGCGGGCCCGGGTCAGCACGGCACGCGCGGCGACGTGGGAGACGCCCAGCGCCTGTGCCAGCTCGAGGCCCGTCAGGTCGTGGACCTCGGCGAGGAGAAGTGCCATGCGCTGCCGCTCGGGGAGCGCGGTCAGAGCGCGCTCCATCTCCCCTGTCAGGCTCCCGCGCAGCGCGACGTCCTCGGCGGACGCGTCGGTGCCACGCGACTCACCGGTCCATGGCACGAACCGGACGATGCGCCGGCGGCGCAGCTCATCGAGCGCCGTGCGTCCGGCGATCTGGTACAGCCAGGGACGCGCCCGCGTCGGATCCAGCAGCGTGTCGTAGGCGCGGAAGGCCTTCACGAAGGTCTCCTGCGTGAGATCGGCGGCCAGCTCGTCGTCGCGCAGCATCCGGGACAGGTAGCTGTAGATCTCGGCATGGTGCTCCACGTAGAGCTCTTCGACGCACGCTCGCGCGCCTGCCTGGTCCGTCATCGTCTCGCGGATCCCCTTCGTCCGAGCGGGAGCTGCCCCTCCGGACCGACGCGGGTCACGGCCGTGAGACTCGTACGGGTCGCGCCGCCTGGGCGCAGGCGCGCCCTGCCTGCCTGAGACGGGCGGGAGGGGCCCGGTGTGACGCGGACGTCATCGTGCGCCCTCGCGAGGGAACTCATCCCAGCCTCGCGCGCCGACCGGCAGCTCGATCGAGCCTACGGCGGTCGGCCGTGTCTGGGCCGCCGCCAGGCCCCGCGCTGCGACCTCCCTGCGAGTGGCCGACAGCAGCTCCTCGACGGCCTCTTCCGGGCTGACCGGGTTGACCGGCAGGCCCGTGCCCAGCTCCAGTCCGGCGATCTCACGCAGCCGCGGATGGATCTCCCAGTGCCAGTGATAGGTCTCGTCTACCCGTTCGCGCAGCGGCGCCGTGTGCAGGACGAGGTTGTAAGGCGGACCGTCCAGCACGGAGAGCATGGCCAGGACCTTCTGGAGTGTCTCGCCGGCGCTGCTGATCTGTTCGTCCGTGGCGCGCCCGAAGTCGGCGTCATGGTGACGGGGCACGACCCACAACTCGAATGGGGAGCGCGACGCGTAGGGCGCGAAGCAGACCGACGCGGCGTCTTCCCAGACCACTCGCTGGCGGTTGGCAACCTCATCGCGCAGGAGCCGGCAGTAGGGGCAGACGCCCTCGCGGATCAGGTAACGGGCGGCGCCACCCAGCTCCTCCCCGATGCGATGGGGGATCTGTGGCAGGTCGTAGAAGTCAAGGCACAGGTGGTCCGTGCGCGCGCCCGCCTGGGCGCCCCAGTTCTGGACCACCTGGAGATAGTCGGTCTGGCCGGCGGCGCGGGCGGCGGCCAGCGCGTCGCGTGCCCGCGCCAGCATCTCGGTCACGATGGAGGCACGCTCGTCTGCCAGCGACCCATGGTGGCCCGGCGGCGCCACGATGGTCTGCCACGAGCCGCAATCGCCGATGAGGCCCAGGCCGGGGCCGCGCTCGTCATGGCCCGAATCGCGCGCCTCGCGCTCCGTGCCCGCCACGCTGAAGGCCTGTGGCTTGAGCACGCGCACGCGCACCCCGTCCCCGGACGGTTGCTCGCAGTTCTGGCAGGCGGCTTCCTGGTCTGGCACGGATCGGGCGGCCACCTGGAAGCGCTGGCGCTCGAACTCGCGATCGACCACCACGGCCACCCACCAGCCGGTGATGACGTCCTTGCGAAGTTCGAAGAGACCACCCGCCATCGATGCACCATAGCAGGCACGGCGGGGCCCCTCTGCGCCTCCGATGACTCGGCGCTAGGCCGCGCCCGCGACCACCTCGGCGCGTGCATCCGCGAGGTGCGCACTCTCGCCGACAGCCTCGTCCAGACGACGTCGGAAGGCCGCCTCGAAGTGACCGGCCGCCTCCGCCACGCTCGCGGTGGAGGGGCGGCCAGCCGTACCGGCGATGCCGATCTCCCGTTCGATCGAGGTCACCGCGATGTCGGGCAGGCCGCAGGGGTCGATCAGCTCGAAGTCAGCCAGGGCGGTCGCGACGTTCAGAGCGATGCCGTGGTAGCTCACACCGCGCTCGATACGAAGGCCGAGCGCCCCAAGCTTGCGCGGCGGTCCTTCATCCATGCCGCACCAGCAACCGGGCAGGCCCTCGCGTCGCGTCGCCCGGACCCCGTAGCCGGCGGCCGTGTCGACCATGGCCAGCTCCAGGGCTCGGACGAATGGCCGGAGCAGCAGGCCGCGATCGGCCAGCCGGATGATGGGGTAGGCGACCAGCTGCCCCGGCCCGTGGTACGTGACCTCGCCGCCCCGTTCGACGCGGATCAGCTCGATGCCACGTCGTGCCAGCTGCGCTTCGGTGGCCCGCACGTGGGTGGCGCTGGCGTGCCGGCCCAGGGTCAGGACCGGGTCATGCTCGACCATGAGCAGCTGATCGGGAATGTCGCCGCCCGCCCGCGCAGCCACAAGCGCGTGCTGTCGTGCCCAGGCAGCACGATAGTCCATCCGACCCAGCCACTGGCTGTGGAGCTCCATCGCCCGACGATAGCAGGGCGTTCAGGGCAGCAGCTGGCGCAGCGCGAAGACCACGTTGGCTGGCCGTTCGGCAAGTCGGCGCATGTACCACGCATACCACGACTCGCCGTAGGCCACCAGGCTGTAGGCGGGATGCCCCGCGGCCGCGAAGCGGACCAGTGCATCTCGCCTGATGCCATAGAGCATGTGGACCTCCAGCACGTCCCGTGGCGCTCCGGCCGCCTGTGCCATCAGCGTGATGCGCTCGATGAGGTCGCTGTCATGCGTGCCAAGGGCGAGACGAGCCTGCCCGTGCCGCGCCGCCTCAGCCAGGACCACGGCGAGCGCCTGGTAGTTGCCGTCGACCGCCGTACGGGAGCGATACGCAAGCGCCGCCGGCTCGTCGTAGGCACCCTTCACCAGGCGTACGCAGGGTCGCAGGGGCAGGATGCGCGCGACGTCCGCGGCGGTCCGCTTGAGATAGGCCTGGAGTGCGATACCGACCCGCTCGTGGTCCAGCTTGAGCCGTTCGTAGAGCGCGACCGTGACTTCCGTGTAGCCCGAACCCTCCATGTCCAGCCAGAGCCAGCTGCCCGCCTCCTGCGCGTGCCGGGCGAGCTCCCGACAATGCCGCTCGCAGGCGCCCGCGTCGATGTCCAGTCCGAGCTGCGTGGGCTTGACCGAGATCTCGACGGGACGGCCGCGAGCGCGACCGCGCTCCAACACCTCGTGGTAGTGGGCAGCGACCTCATCGGCCTGAGCCAGTTCCGTGAGGTTCTCACCAAGGCGCGTGAAGAGGACGCCGAAGCCCGCCCGGTCCTCTTCCTCGGCAGCCGCCAGTGCGTCCTCCAGCCGCTCGCCGGGCATGAACCGACGCACGGCGCGTCGGGCGAAGGGCAGGCGCGGCAGGTGCCTCTTGAGCCATGGATCCCGAGCCATCCAGAGCAGGATGCGGCGCATGTTTCCTCGCTGGCGTAGGGCCGCATGGTGACACGCCCATTGTCCCGGCGGCGGCGACGGGGTAGAATCGCGTGACTCACCGGCGGGAGTAACTCAGTTGGCAGAGTGTCTGCTTCCCAAGCAGAATGTCGAGGGTTCGAATCCCTTCTCCCGCTCCAGATCCTGACCCTGGACAGCCGGACCGTCATCTCCGGCCCCAACGGTGATCGCAGAGCGCTGCACGCGCATCGGATGAGGGACATCCGCTGCCGGTGCACCCACGAACGGAGCCATGTGACCAGCCAGACGCCCCAACGAAGCGATCGTGCCGGCTTGGAGGACAAGCTGCGCACTGCCTCGGATCGACTCATGGCCACTTTGGATGAGTTGGTCGAACTAGAGACGACCAAGCGGGCGATGCTGCCCGGCAGCGACGAGTTCGTGGACCTGGCCAAGCGCATCGAGGATCTCGCCGCGGCAGCCCTCACTCACACGCAGCGTCAGGGTGAACTGGCCGAGGACACCCGTGCCGCGTCCGGGACGCCGGCCGAGCTGCAGCACAGCATCGAGGAGACCCCTCCTCGGGCGATGGAAGTCATCCTCGGCGAGTGGCGTGCCGCTGAGCGTCATCTTCAGGATGCCGAGGCCGGCTCGCCTGACGCCACGCTGGCCATCGCCGACGTGAATCGGCTACGCGATGAATACCGGCGCGCTCAAGTCACGGCACAGAGCGCAGCTTCCTCCGACTGACCAGCGGCACCATCTTTGGCGGCCGGTACCGCGACGGTCGCGCCCCGGCCCGTCCCTCGCCCCGTTTGAGGCACGGTCACGCCCCGCTCCCTGGCGCCTCGACCCCCGTGGACCGAAGGTACTACTCACCGGGTACTTGTCGGTGGGTACTCCGTGAAGTCGTGTGGGAATACGGTGCCACGGACAGGGAGCCACCTGTGGTACCGATGGGGGAGGAGACATGAGGACGATGATGCGAAGGACTCATCGAGGGACGATCATGGCGGGCGGTCTGGCACTGTGCGCCGCGATGCTGGCGACCCCGGTCGCCGCCGTGGAAGACGTGGCGACCGACCCGGCTGCTGGTGGACGTGGCTCGTTCGTCTTGCCGGCTCTTGAGGCGGACGACGGGCTAGTCGACTGGGATCAGGTCCTAGACCGGACCGACGATCTCCACTGGAGTGAGCTGCTGCCGGATCCCGACGGGCTGGACCTCGTCACTGACCAGGGCGTGACTCCGGCCGGCGTCGAGTGGACTCGGACCATAGCCAGCCACGCATCGGGCGTGGAATGGACGCGACTGCGCGCGAGCGACCCCGAAGGTTCGTCCTGGACCGAGACGTCGATGACCGACGCATCGGGCGTCGAATGGACCTTCATGACCTTCGAGCGCGCGGACGGCGCGGCTTGGGTCGAATCACGTTTCGTCGACGGTGACGGTCGCGCCTGGTCGAGGGGCGCGCCGGGCAACGACCTCGACGGCGTGGAGTGGACCTGACCGACCGCTGAGGCGACCACATCGAGGGAGCGAGACGTCATGAGGGCAGTGGACGCCGGTCGCCTGCGGATCGGTCTGGACCGGCCGGATCTGGTCTGGGTCCTGGTCGGCGTGATGGCCGTGGCCGGCCTGAACCTGGGCGGTCTGCTCGCGAGCTCCTCGGCTGGCGCTACCGGCCCGCTCACCGGCGCACTGC
>JALZLU010000123.1 GCA_030858685.1 Chloroflexota bacterium
GGATGGCTGGCCATCGAGGGCGCCGCGCTGGCCGGGCTGGGGTCCGCTTCCGTGGAGGCCATCGCCTGGGAGGGCTGGCCGGAGGGCACGGCCGGCTCGATCGAGCGGGTCGACGGCGGGGGTCTGAGCGTGCGGCTGCCGGGACGTGGCGCCGTGGTCGCGAGGCTCATCGGATAGGCTCACCCGTATGGCCGACTCTTCCCTTCGACTGAGCGACGATGATCTCCGGTCCCGGCTGGAGTCCGTCATCGACCGCGAGGACAAGATCCCGAGCGCGCTGGATGCCCTTGGCCCGGTAGTCGACCGACGCGTGGTGCTCCTGGATTCGGACCGCGGAAGGCGCGCGCGCCAGCTCGAGGCGCTCGGTGCGCGCGTCAGTGCACTGCCCGGCATGTCGGCTGCCAGCCTGCCTCGCGGCCTGGCGGACGTGGTCATCGCTTGCTGGGCCGGCTTCCATGGCGATTTACCCGAGACACCCGGTCAGGTCAGCGAAGCCGAGCGCGTCCTGCGTCCCGGTGGCCGGCTGCTGGTGGTCCACGACTACGGCCGGGACGACGTCAGCCGACTGCTTGAGGACGAGGCTGGGGAAGCCGAGCAGGCTGACCCGCGCCGGCGTGACAGCTGGTTCCTGCGGCACGACTTCAAGGTGCGCGTCCTGCATTGCTGGTGGACGTTCGACTCGCTGGAAGCTGCTCACGACCTCTTGGTGCCCGCCTTCGGGCAGCGCGGGACGGAGGTCGCGGCCGGGATGCGCCGGCCCAGGCTGGAATACAAGGTGGCGGTCTACCACCGCACGTTCGGGGAGGTCGAGGCTGCGGACGCGCCAGACGAAGGGGACCTCCCTCCGGGAGCAAGCACGTGACGCCCGGGCGCCTCGTGCTGTTCGTGGCGCTGGTCGGTGCGAGTGCCGTAGTCGTCTACGGCCTCTTCCTGGACCGGACCGGCTCGACCATCGCCCTGACCGTGGCGGGACTGGCGGTCCTGGGAATCACCTTCGGCATCATCGCCGTCCGTCTGGGCGCCGCTTCGCTGCGTACGGCCCACGATGGCCACGGTGCGCGATCGCTCCTCTCCGCGCTGGCCGGCGGCGTCAGCGCCCTGCTCGCCTCGGGCACCCTGGGTGCGGCGGTCATCTTCGGGCTCCTGGCCCGTCCGGCGTGACCCACACGTGACGCGTCGCCGCTCGTGCACGCCCACGCCGGTACACTTCGGGCAGCCCGGCGCCCCCATCGTCTAGAGGCCTAGGACGCCACCCTTTCAAGGTGGAGATCAGGGGTTCGAATCCCCTTGGGGGCACCAGCTCCGGCCGCACGGTGCCCACCCTGCTACGATCGAGCGGTGACGGCGACCAGGTTCCGCGGCGGCGAGATCATGGGCATCCGCATCCCGACCGTGTTCGAGGAGAACGACGCGATCCGATGCGCCGGATGCGGTGAGCACATCGATGGGCTGCCCTTCCGCATCTCGCTCATGGACATCATGGCGCCGGAGGCACCTCCCAGTTGGGCCATCGGTGCTCCCATCAATCCCGGCCCGCATCAGTTCCACGCTGATGGCGATCACTTCCGAGCCTGGGCGCGGCGCCGCGGCTACTACTTCTGCCGGCTCTCGGCCGTCCGTGAGCTGATGCGGCCGGTGCCCATCCCCGGCGACGAGGCGCGCTGGGGCGTCTGCGATGGCCTGCACCCCGAGGCGCACGAGCTCGTCCCGGCCTAGGCGCGGTCGCGCCAGGACCCGCCTCCGTGCCCTCGATGGACCTCGACCTCCTTCTTCCCGCCCTCACAGCGCTGCTGGCTGGCCTGTTCGCTGCCGCGCTGGCCGACCAGTGGCTGCGACGAAGGCGGGCATACCAGCTGGTGTGGGCCATCGGCATGGGCTTCTTCGCGCTGGCCGCTGGGGCAGAGGCGCTGGCCGCGGCGACGGGCTGGAACGAGCTGCTCTACCGCACCTGGTACATGACCGGTGCGGTGTGGACGGCCGGCTGGTTGGGCCTGGGCACCGCGTTCCTCCTGGGCAGGACGCGCTTCGGCTACACCTTCGCGCTGTGCCTTTTCCTGGCCGGCCTCTTCATGTTCCTGGCCGCGCGGCGCCTGCCACCGGAGGAGGTGGGCGACCTGCCGCTGCTCTACTTCATCACCGCCGTGGTACTCGCCTTCGCGGTCGCCGTGGAGACCTACTTCCAGAACGAGCGCTGGCCGTACATGGCGGCGGCGGCGGTGGTCGGCGCCACGGTCATCAGCGTCATCGTGATGCCGGGCGCCAGCCTGCCCGCGCCCGGCTTCGCGGTCGATCCGGCCACGGGCTTCCCGACGGCGGCCATCATCCCCGCATCGTTGCGGCTGCTCACGCCGTTCCTGAACATCACCGGTGGCCTGGCGCTCATCCTGGGTGCCGTCTTCTCGGCCTACGTGTTCATGCCCAAGAAGCGCGTGCTGGACTACTCGCTGGACCCCGGTCAGCCGGGCGATGAGTTCCTGTTCAACCTGTTCATCGCGCCGGCGGCCATCGCGGTCAACTTCGCGGTCTCTCTGCCGGGGGCCGTGGCGGCTCTGCTTCGAGGGCGGATCCATACGCGTGTGCCAGCCACGCTGCTCATCGCCCTGGGCGCCCTCGTCGCCAGCAGCACCGACACGCTCAACCGTTTCGGCTCGACGGAGCTGTTCCAGATCGGCAAGTTCGTGGGCGTGGTCCTCCTCTTCCTGGGCTTCCTCGTGTCCATCGAGATCTTCCGCGAGATCCGCGTGCCGTTCACCGGGATCGTGCTGCGCAGCGGCCGCAGGGAACATCCCGATGCATCCGCCTCCGCCTCGGCCGGCGGCAAGGGGAGTTGAAGGACGCCCGACCCCTCGGCACCGGCCTGCTGCTGGTCTCGGCCTTCGGTTTCGCCACGCTGGGCATCTCGTCGCGCGGTGCCGCTGATAACGGCCTTGACACGCTGGCCTACGTGGCGTGGCGAAACTCGCTGGGCGGCCTCCTCATCCTGGCCGGTGTCGTCGCGGCGGCAGCCATAGGCCGTCAAGCCTTCGCGCGGCGCGGCACCGTACCGCGGCGGGAGTGGCAGGCGCTGGCGGCGGCCTCGATCATGGCCGTGGGCGTGCAACTGTGCATCTTCGGGGCATTCAACAGCACGACCATCGCTGTGGCGCTCATCACGTTCTACTCCTTCCCGGCACTCGTGACGCTGGCTGCCGTGCGGGTCTACGGCGAGCGGCTGGAGCCCCGCACCGTGGCCGCACTCACGGTGGCCTCGATCGGTCTCATCCTGGTGGCGCTTGGGCCGGTGCTGGAAGGTGCCGGGGTGCGGGTCGACGTGACGGGCATGGCACTCGCCTTTGCCGCGGCCGTCTTCCAGACCGCCTACTCGCTGGTCGTGGGACGAGGCTTCCCGACCATTCCCAGTGGCTTCGCCTCGGCCGTCATCGTGGGCGCCGCTGGCCTGGTTGCCATCGTGCTGGCCATCGTCGTGGGACAGGGCGCCCAGCTGGCTCTGCCCGTAGAGCTCTCCGCGTTGTGGCCCTGGGTATTGCTCGCCGCGGTCATCGGGGCGGCTATCCCGACGGCGGCCAACGTGACCGGCATCCGCATGCTGGGACCCAGTCGTGCGGCCATCCTGATGATGATCGAGCCCGTCCTGGGCGTGACGCTGGCGGCCGTACTGCTGGCCGAGCAGCCGGTGCCTCTCCAGTTCCTGGGCGGCGCAGCCGTGATCATCGCCGGCGTCGTCCTTCAGACGCGGCGGCGTTCCAGCGTGGTCGTCTAGGCTGACGCCGATCGTCCCCCGCTGGCCCTGCTCGGGCCCCGGTCTATACTGCGGCCCCCGCGCGGCGCCACCACTCCGCGCCCGGTTCCTGGCAACCATCCATCGAGGTTTCATGCGCGTCCGCAAAGCGGTCTTCCCCGCCGCCGGTTGGGGCACGAGGTTCTTGCCTGCTACCAAGGCCCAGCCCAAGGAGATGCTTCCGCTCGTCGACAAGCCCGTCATCCAGTACGCGGTGGAGGAGGCGGTCGCGGCGGGCATCGAGCAGGTCATCATCGTCACCAGCAGCCAGAAACGGGCCATCGAGGACCATTTCGATCGCTCCTACGAGCTGGAGCACCTGCTGGAGAGCAAGGGCGATATCGAGATGCTGCGCCGCGTGCGGCAGATCGGCGACATGGCGCAGATCAGCTACGTGCGCCAGAAGGAGCAGCTGGGCCTCGGCCACGCAGTGCTGATGGCCAAGGATCTCGTCGGCCACGAGCCGTTCGCAGTGATCCTTTCCGATGATGTCGTCTCTTCCGAACGCTCCTGCATCGCCCAGCTGATCGAGGTCTACCGGGAAACACATTCCAGCGTGGTGGCGGTCATGGAGGTGCCCCAGGAGGAGACCGGGCGCTACGGCGTCATCGATCCGGACACGAGCGTGGACACGAAGGACGCGCGGCTGACCAAGGTGCGGGGCGTGGTGGAGAAGCCGGATCCGTCCGTGGCGCCCAGCAACCTGGCCATCATCGGGCGCTATGTGCTGACCCCCAAGATCTTCGAAAAGCTGGAACAGACGCAGAGTGGCGCGGGCGGAGAGATCCAGTTGACCGATGCCATCGAGGCGCTCATGCATGAGCAGGACGTCTACGCTTACGCCTTCGAGGGAAAGCGCTACGACGCGGGCACCACCATGGGCTGGTTGAAGGCCTCGGTGGAACTGGCCCTGGAAGAGCCGGATCTCGGGGGGGAGTTCAGGCGCTATCTCAAGACACTGGATCTGGGCTGACGGTGGGGCATCCCTGACCGGGAGGGCATGTGGCTGAGGTCGGACGTGTCCTGGGTGGACGCTACCGCCTGATCGAGCTGCTCGGGCAGGGCGGCATGGCGACCATCTTTCGCGCACAGGACGCCCGTCTGGGGCGGGATGTCGCGGTCAAGGTGCTGCGCGCCGAATACGGCACGGATGAAGCCTTCGTGGCGCGCTTCCGCCAGGAGGCGCAGTCGGCGGCGGCTCTCAACCACCCCAGCGTGGTCAACGTCTTCGACGTCGGCACGGACGAGGCCGGGCCCTTCATCGTCATGGAACTGCTGCCGGGCGGCGATCTGGCCCAGGTCCTGCGGGAGCAGGGAACACTCGATGTCGCGGCCGCTGTGCGCGTGGCGCAACAGATCGCTGAGGCTCTGGGCGCGGCGCATGGGCGCGGCATCGTCCACCGCGACATCAAGCCCTCCAATGTGCTGCTCACCTCGACCGGCCGCGTCAAGGTGGGCGACTTCGGCATCGCCCAGGCCTTCTCCGACGCACAGTTGACCTTGCCCGGCATGACCATGGGCAGCGTCCACTACTTCAGCCCGGAGCAGGCCCGCGGCGAGCCACTCGCGCCCTCATCGGACATCTACGCCCTGGGCCTGGTCATGTTCGAGATGCTCACCGGACGCCGGGCATGGACCGGCGACACGGCCGCGTCGGTGGCTGTCGCTCGGCTGTCCGGCGCCGTGCCCTCGCCTGCCGCGGTGCATCCGGGCATCCCGGCAGAGCTCGACGGCCTCGTCCGCTGGGCGCTCTCGCCCGATCCTGATGCCCGGCCCACGGCGGAGGAGCTCGCCACTCGACTGGAGCGCTTCGCTACGGGCGGCGGCGGCGGCGAGTCGGTCCCATTGGGCGCGACGAAGGTCGCGACCTCGATGTCAGCGGCGGGGCTGCCGGTCGCGGGCGTGGTCTATGGCGGTGCGCCGCCCCCGCCGCGGGAAGATGGTTCCGACGGCGGACCCGGTCGATGGGGTTGGCTGGCCGCGATCCTCGGCCTGCTTGTGCTGGTGGCCGCGGGCATCCTCTTGTTCCTGGTGCTGGGCGGCGGCCGCGGTGCTACCGACCCCGCGCCGACCCCACAGCTGGTGCTGGTTCCCGAGCTGGTGGGTCGGACCGTGGCCGACGCTCGAAGCGCGGCCAGCGTCGCCCAGCTGGTCCTGGCCGAGTCGTACGAGCAGACCGAGGACGTCGCATCCGATACCGTCCTGTCCCAGGACCCTCAGTCGAACACGGAAGTGCAGGCCGGATCGGTCGTGAACGTGGTGGTGGCGACCGTCAGCGAAACCGTGGCGGTACCTGACTTGCGCAACGCCAGTGAGGCGCAGCTGGTAGCCGCATTACAGGGGGCGGACCTCGCGCCTGGCGCACGGCGCGAGGCCTTCGACGCGCAGGTAGCAGCGGGCGCGGTCATCGGCACTGATCCGCGGGCGGGCATCACCGTCGTGCGTGGGACCGTGGTGGATTACACGCTCTCCCTGGGACCCGAGCCCACCCCCTCGCCCACTCCGACTCCGTCGCCCAGCCCGTCACCGAGCCCGACGCCCGCGCCGACGCCGACGCCGACGCCGAGTCCGACCTTCTCGCCCACGCCCGTGCCCAGCCCGTCACCG
>JALZLU010000179.1 GCA_030858685.1 Chloroflexota bacterium
GGTCCCGACGGCGCGCGACCTCCTCGGCCATGTCCTCCGGTACGGGCACCTCCTGGCGCTTGCCGCCCTCGACGAGATACGCCCGGCGGTGCACCAGGTCGACGTAGCCGCGGAAGGAGTCGGCAGCTCCGATGGCGATCTCAAGCGGCGCGATCTTGCTGCCGAAGGCCGCTCGCAGTGCGTCCAGGGCAGCGTTGGGGTCGGCGTTCTCGCGGTCGCAACGGGTGAGCACGAAGAGCGCCGCGGTGTTCGTCTGGCGGCCCAGGGCGATGGCCTGCTCCGTGCCGGGTTCCACGCCACCAGACGCATCCATGGTGAGCAGCGCACCGTCGGCCGCCGCGAATCCCTCGATCATCTCGCCCACGAAGTCGGCGTAACCGGGCGTGTCGATGAGGTTGACGCGGTGCCCATCGGTCTCCAGCCCGGAGACCGCCAGCGAGATCGAGAGCTTGCGCTTCTGCTCCTCCGGTTCGTGGTCCAGACTGGCCGTCCCGTCATCGACCCGTCCCAGTCGAGGGATGGCGCCGGCCTTGAAGAGCAGATGCTCGGCCAGGGTCGTCTTGCCGGAGCCGGCGTGGCCGGCCAGGACGACGTTGCGCAGACGCGAGAGCTGGTCGGTCGACATGCGACGCAGGCACCTCCGTGTCGGTCGGGGCTGGACGGCCATCATATAGAATCGGCCGCGATGTCCGGACACTCCAAGTGGTCTTCGATCAAGCGCCAGAAGGGCGCCAACGATGTCAAGCGCGGCGCCATCTTCACCAAGATCGGCCGTGAGATCGGCATCGCGGCGCGGGCCGGAGGCGGTGACCCCGACGCCAACTACAAGTTGCGCCTGGCGGTCGACAAGGCGCGCTCGGTCAACATGCCCGCCGACACCATCAAGCGCGCCATCGAGAAGGCCGTCGGCGGTAGTGAGGCGGAGCAGTACGAGGAGATCATCTACGAGGGCTATGGCCCTGGCGGCGTGGCCATCCTGGTAGAGGCCGCCACTGACAACAAGAATCGCACGGCTGCCGAGGTGCGCTCACTCTTCAGCAAGGCCGGCGGGCAACTTGCCGGCGCCGGTGCCGTGGCCTGGCAGTTCGAGACGCGCGGCATCGTCTTCGTAACCCGCGACGGCCAGGACCCGGACGACATCGCCCTGGCCGCCATCGATGCAGGGGCCGATGACGTCGACACAGACGGCGATCCGCTGGAGATCGTCACGCAGCCTGGCGATCTGGAGGCGGTGCGCATCGCCCTCGAAGGGACCGGCGTGACCATCGAGTCGGCCGAGGTGACGATGCAGCCCAAGAGCACGGTCGAGGTGGAGGTCTCCGCGGCACGCCAGAACCTGCGGCTCATCGAGAATCTCGAGGATCTGGACGATGTCCAGCGGGTCACGGCCAACTTCGACATCCCCGATGAGGTCATGGCCGAGGTCGCGCTCGGACGATGAACCACCGGCCCTTCCGGTGAGGGTCCTGGGCATCGACCCGGGGACGGCTCGGACCGGTTACGGCATCGTGGAGAGGGACGGCAGGGTGCTCAAGGTCGTTGACTACGGCTGCCTGGAGACGCTCTCCACCGCGCCGCCGGCCGAGCGATTGCTCTCCATCCACCGGGGTGTGATGCATCTCATCGAGCTGCACCGGCCGGAGATGGTCGGCGTGGAGCGGCTCTTCTTCAACCGCAACGTGCAGACGGCCTTCGCCGTGGGCCAGGCGCGCGGCGTGGTGCTGCTGGCCGCCGCGACACACGGCCTGCCGGTGCTGGAGTACGGACCGCACGAGGTCAAGATCGCGGTGACCGGCTACGGACGCGCCGACAAGGGCCAGGTGCAGCGCATGGTCCAGGCGTTGCTGGGCCTGGCCGAGCTGCCACGCCCGGACGATGCAGCCGACGCACTGGCGGTGGCCATCTGCCTGGCGCACGGCCTGCGACCCGCAGCGGCCTGAGGACGGAGTCAGCCTGCGGGCGTTACCGTCACGCGGCCGTCCGCCCCCACATCGACCAGGTCCCGGTCGCGAACGCGCTCCCACGCGTCACCGACGACCACCACGAGGCACTGCGCCAGCCCCAGTTCAGCCGCCACCAGGCTTCCCAGCAGCAGGATGCCGTCTGCCTCGCCCAGCAGGATGGCCTGCGGGCCGGTGCCGGCAGCCAGACACTCCGCGAGGACGGTGCTGGACGAGCTCGATCCCCGGCCGTGCGGCATGACCAGGACCCGACCGGCCACGCTCTGGCCGCGCGCCGAGTGATGCACGTCCGTGATCAGTCCCGTGGCGGGATCCACGCCGCCCCAGAAGGAGAGCGGTTCGCGCAGGACCAGGGCCGGTCCGGCCGCCACGCCCGCCAGGAGCGGCCGCCCCTCAGCCGTCCAGCCAGCCGAAGTCACGGATCACCCTCCCCGCCGCGGCGGATCTGACGCAGTCCTCCATCGTCCCGAAGGCAGCCGTCACGCCCAGATTGGCCGGCGCGTACCAGGCCCATTTGGCCGAGTCGGTCATGGCCAGCATCTCGCCCGGCCCAAGCACCGGCGTGATGTACGTGCAGGTATCGACCACCAGGTGGATGCCCGGCGCGCGGAGAGCCGCCAGCCAGCCTCTGGCCTCCACTTCGCGCAGCACGTCACGCCCGGTCGAGACGTAGAACGTCACGTCAGGATGGATGCGCGTCGCGGCGAGCATCGGCGCCAGACGCTCGAAGCCAGAGACCGAGAGGTGCGGCGTGCCCACGCTCACCGCTCGCAGCGCGCCGCCAACGTCGGCGCCGGTCAGCTCTGCAGCAGCGGTGCGCAGGTCGTCAGGACCGACATCGATCGTCCGGCGCGCTGAGCGGCCGCCCAGCGCCTCACCCCGCGTGGGTGCCTCTGGCGTGGAGCCCACGACATGGATGAGGGCCACCGAGCCAGAGGACGCGGCGGCCGCTCCGAGCGCCTTCAGATGATCCTCCGACACACCTTCCCTGGCACCGACGATGACCGGCACTTCCTTGCCTGTCCGAGCGCCGACCACGTGGCCCAGCAGGGCCCAGAACGCCTCTTCCTCCGCTGCCCCCTCGCCGAACCCAGACAGCCGGAATACCACAGTGCCCACGCGGTTGGCGTCCAGATGCAGTCCCGCTGCCGGCACTCGGCCGGTGATGGCGGCACAGATGTCCATGAAGTCACCGTAGCGATCCGTCCGAGCACCCAGCACGGTGTTGGCGAAGACGATGGCATTCGACTCGGCCCAGCAGACATGCTCACCGAAAGCTGGTCGGTCCGGCAGCTGGTAGGGCGCACAGGTCCAGGTCGGCCGGCAGCCCATCGATTCGTAGGCGGCCATCTGGCGTCGAGCCTCCGAACGGGCCGGTTCGCGGAGTCGGACCCGAGCGGGGTGGATCAGATCGAGCGCCGAGACATTGAGCGTGGTCGGGACGCGCACCTGTGCTCCGTCGCTCGCCAGCCGCTCCGCGAAGCGCAGGCCCACCGGGCCGTGGTAGAGGCAGCTGTCGATGTGCGCGCCAGTGATGTCGATGAGGCGCTCTGCGCCGGCCGCCTCGGCCATGGCCACCACGATGCGCATCGCCAAGGCCGCGGCGGGGCCGTGCTCGCCAGCCAGCATCTCCTCGTCGCGATCGTCGAGATGCAGAGTCACGGGCAGATGATAGAGACGACTCCTCGCGATCAACGAACAGCAAGGGGTGACGGACGACCTATTCCACCCTGCGTGGCCTGGTCGGCGACGACATCGGTGCTTGGCGGGCTGCCCAGCAGCGCCGTCCGGCCGGCCCGAGGGCCGCTGGCGGGGCGATCGGCGTACCGAGCGCGGCGATGGAGGCGACCTTGTTCGCTCATCGTGACTGACTGCCAGGCTCCGCTCGGTGGCGTTGACAAAGTGTCCGACCGATGGCGTCGCTACCATCGTGAGGTGATCGCCTCGCTGCAGGGTTCCATAGCCACCGTCAGTACGGATTCGCTGGTGCTGGAGGTCGGCGGCGTCGGCTATCGGGTGTTCTGCGGCCCGCCGACACTGGCGGCGGCGCGCCCGGGGTCGACCCTCAAGCTGCACACGCACCATCTCGTCCGCGAAGACCTCCAGGCGCTCTATGGCTTCCGTGATCCGCAGGAGCTGGGCTTCTTCACGCTACTGATCACGGTCACCGGCGTGGGACCCAAGGTGGCCCTGGCCATCGTCGCATCGCGGCCCGTGCCCGATCTGCAGCTGGCCATCCTGCAGGGCGATGAAGCGGTCCTGACAGCGGTGAGCGGCGTCGGCAAGCGCCTGGCCGCGCGCGTCGTGCTGGAGCTCAAGGAGAAGGTGGCTGCCGCCGGCGGCGGGGTCGGCGGTGCTGGAGGGGCGAGCGGTACGGGTGCCTCCGAGTCAGAGGTCGTCGCTGCGCTGCAGGCCTTGGGCTACACCGCAGGCGAGGCGCGCGAGGCGGGCAGGGGAGCGGTCGCCGCACTGCCGCCCGGCACGTCCCTGGAGGACCGGGTCAAGGCTGCGCTGCGTTCGCTCCGCCGCGAGTGACGCGGGACAGGCGAGCGGTAGAACGCCCGTTCCAAAGAGTCCGCCCTCTGCTAGACTCGGTCCCGATGGAAGAGGGAGCGAGCGCCGTCACGCCGGAACCCCTCGACGTGCCTGAGGCCAGGCTCGAGACGAGCCTGCGACCCCGCCGTCTGGCGGAGTACATCGGCCAGTCCAGCGTCAAGCAGAACCTCCAGATCCTGCTCACGGCTGCCGCCCAGCGGGGAGAGGCCGCGGACCACGTGCTGCTCTACGGGCCGCCCGGCCTGGGCAAGACCACCTTGGCCAACATCGTGGCTCGAGAGCTTGGGGTGAACATCCACACCACGTCCGGGCCGGCCATCGAGCGGCCCGGTGACCTGGCCGCCATCCTGACCAATCTGGAAGAGCGGGACGTGCTCTTCATCGATGAGATCCACCGCCTGAATCACTCCGTGGAGGAGATCCTCTACCCGGCCATGGAGGACTTCGGGATCGACGTGATGATCGGCCGTGGTCCCAGCGCACGCAGCCTGCGGCTCTCGCTCAAAGCCTTCACGGTGGTCGGCGCGACCACTCGCGCTGGTCGCATCAGCTCCCCCTTGCGTGACCGCTTCGGCGCCGTCTACCGCCTGGACTACTACGACGCCAGCGAACTCGCCACCATCATCGAACGCTCCGCGGGCATCCTGGGCGTGGCCATCGAGCCGGACGCCGTGGCCACGCTGGCCAGACGGGGGAGGGGCACGCCGCGCGTCGTCAACCGGCTGCTGCGCCGCGTGAGGGACCATGCGGAGGTGACCGGCGACGGGCGCATCACGGCTTCCCAGGCGGAGGCCGCCATGGCGGCCATGGACATCGACCACGAGGGCCTCGACACCACCGACCGGCGCCTGCTGGCGGCCATCGTCCAGAAGTTCGGCTCTGGCCCCGTCGGCGGCGCGGCGCTGGCAGCGGTCATCGGCGAAGAGGTCGAGACCATCGAGGATGTCTACGAGCCGTTCCTGCTCCAACTCGGCTTCCTGGATCGCACGCCACAGGGACGCGTGGCCACGGAGCGGGCACGCGACCACCTGCGCGGCCTGGGTTATGACGTGCCGGCCCCGCGGCGCGGAGAGCGTGTGGATGCCGGCCTCTGGGACGGCATCACCGTCGAGGGACGCAGCGAGTCGGAGACCCCCGCGTGACCGGGGCAGAGCAGCTTCCGTCAGCGCCGCGGCCCTCGACGGACGGCCTCGCGGTGGCTACCCGGGGCCTCGTGAAGCGCTATGGGCCGCGCGCGGCCGTGGCCGGCCTGGACCTGAACGTGCCGCGCGGCATGGTCTACGGCTTCCTGGGTCCCAATGGGTCGGGCAGGACCACGACCCTGCGCCTCCTCGTGGGCCTGGCTCGACCGGACGCCGGCTCCATCCAGCTGCTGGGTGAGCCGTACTCGTGGCGCGATCGCCAGCGCCTCTTCCGGGTCGGCTCACTCATCGAGCAGCCCTCGTTCTATCCGTACCTCTCGGGACGCGAGAACCTGCGCGTCTTCGGTGCAGCCGGCCCGCCCACCCCCCGGCATCGTGCCGATGAGGTGCTGGGCTTCGTGGGATTGCGCGAGCGGGCCGGTGACAAGCTCAAGACCTATTCATTGGGCATGAAGCAGCGCTTGGGCATCGCAGCGGCACTGCTGTCCGATCCGGATCTGCTGCTGCTCGACGAGCCGGCCAACGGCCTGGATCCCGGCGGCATCGTGGCCATGCGCGAGTTGCTCCGCTTCCTGACCTCCCAGGGCAAGACCGTGCTGGTTTCGAGCCACATCCTGCCGGAGATGGAGCAGATGGCCGACGTGGTGGGCATCATCGCGGCGGGGCGGCTGGTGCGCGAAGGGCCGCTGGCCTCCGTCCTCGAGGAAGGCACCCGCGTGCGGGCACGCGTGCCGGAGGCTGCCGTGGGCCGCGCGCTGGAGGTCCTGGCCCGCCTCCATCCGGTCGGCGAACGCTCGCTGCCCCCGAGCGTGGAGCCGATGCCCGGCTGGGCCGGCGAACGCTGGATCGCCGTCCATGCCGGGCGTGACCAAGCCACGCAAGTGAACCGCGCCCTTGCCGAGGCAGGGATATACGCCAGTGCCCTGGAGTCGGGAAACGACCTGGAAACGGTATTCCTGTCGCTGACCGGACCGTCTGGTACCGAGGACCGGCCGGGTCCACCGCCAGGCTGGGGCCAGCCCGGCGCTGGGGGCGGCTGATGCGACTCCTCACCGCCGAGGCACTCAAGCTCCGCCGCCGCTGGGCGACATACCTGGTGCTCCTGATGCTCATCGCGCTGATGGCCCTGATCTATCTGCTCGTGGGGCTGAGCGCGAGTGCCGGGCCGATGGGCGCGGCGGCCGTGTTGCGGTTCCCAGGTTCCTACGGTTTCCTCAACCAGTTCGTATTCGGCCTGGGCAGCCTGCTCGCCGTTGCCTACGCCGCCGCGATCGCCGGGGCCGACTGGAACTGGGGTGTCTTCCGGGTCGTGGTCGCGCGCGGCGAGAGCCGGACCCGGTACGTGGTCATCAAGTTCATCGCCGTGGCCATCTTCCTGGTGCTGGGCATCCTCATCGCGTATGCCGCGGGCATCGCTCTGACCGTCCTGGCAGGGGCGATGGGCGGCGTCGCGGTAGGGGACCCACTGGGCGGCGGCGCGGGCGAGGACCTGGCCAGGTCCCTGGGCTTTGGGGCACTGGTCGTGGTCGAACGGGCGGCGCTCGGTTTCGCCGTGGCCATGCTCCTGCGCAGCCAGCTGGCGGGAGTGGTCACCGGCATCGTGCTCTTCATAGGCGAGCAGATCCTCGCGACCGTCGTGCTGGTCACGACGCTCGCCGGGCGTGGCTTCCAGGACGATCTGGCACCCATCGGCCCGGAGTGGTTCCAGTTCCTGCCCTTCAGCATCGGCGACAGCGTCCTGGCCGAGGCACCGGGCGTCGGCGGCGGGGGACCTGGAGCGGACCTGATCCTGAGATCCGTCCCGCTGGATCTGGCCATCCTGGTCACGGTGCTCTACCTCGTGGGATCGCTCGTCCTGGCGTCGGCCAGCGCCGAGCGCACGCAGATCAGCGGATGACGGCCGTTACCTCTCCACCGCGTAGCGATGCTCCGGCGGCGCGTCCGGTGTCGTTCGAGGTGCTGCGCTCGTTCGAGCAAAGCCAGCCGGCGGGTCCGACGGCGGACACTACGCGCGCCCGACTGGGACGCCTCACGACAGCGCACGGGGTCGTCGAGACGCCACAGTTCATGCCGGTCGGTACGAACGCCACCGTCAAAGCGCTGGACCCGGACGACCTGCGCGAGGCCGGCGCCACGATGATCCTGGCCAATACCTATCACCTGGCCCTGCGACCGGGGCACGATCGCATCGCCCGCCTTGGCGGGCTGCACCGGTTCATGGCTTGGGATCGAGGCATCCTGACCGACTCGGGCGGCTACCAGGTGGTGAGTCTGGGCGACCGCCTGACCATCGACGACGACGGCGTCACCTTCCGCTCGCACCTCGATGGGTCGCCGCAGCGCTTCACTCCTGCGTACTCCATCGCGGTGCAAGAGGCGCTGGGCGCCGATGTGGCCGTCTGCTTCGACCAGCCGGTGCCCCCACATGCGTCGTCGCGTGCGAAGGTGTCGGAGGCCATGACGCGCACGCACCGCTGGGCGGAGCGGTGCCTCGAGGCGCATCAGCGCCCGGACCAGGCGCTCTTCGGCATCATCCAGGGTGGCCTGGAACCCGACCTGCGTGCCGCCTCGACCGACTTCATACGGGCACTGCCCTTCGACGGCCTGTGCATCGGCGGTCTGGCCGGAGACGAGACCGGCGTACAGCGCCGGGCGGCACTGGACATCGTGGTGGGACGCCTGGCCGACGACCCGCGACCGCGCTACCTGATGGGGTTGGGATCGCCGCTGGACCTGCTGGACGCGGTGGATGCCGGCCTGGACCTGTTCGACTCGGTGCTGCCCGCGCGGGTGGCACGCAATGGCACGTTGTGGGTCCCTGGCGGGCGGCT
>JALZLU010000194.1 GCA_030858685.1 Chloroflexota bacterium
ACGCCTCTACGCCTGGACCTGACCGACCACCGGGAGCTGGACCGACTTAGGGCCAGCCACCCCTTCGTTCCGGCGGACGTAGCCGACGGCGCGCCTCCGGAGAACGCCGCTCGCGGCTAGGCGTAGAACTCGCCGCCGGTGACCGGGATGACGGCACCGGTGATGTACGTGGCGGCCGGTGAGGCGAGGAACACAAAGGCACCGGCCAGCTCTGCCGGCTGGGCCGGTCGACCCAAGGCTGAGCCGCTTCCGAACTCCCTGAGCGACTCGGGATCGGTGGTGGCCGCCACCAACGGGGTCCAGACCGGTCCCGGAGCCACGACGTTCACGCGGATGCCTCTGGGCGCGAGCATCGCCGAGAGTGCCTTGGAGAAGGTGACCAGGGCACCTTTGGTCGCGGCATAGGCCAGCAGCGAGGGCGACGGCTGGGTGGCCTGGATGGAACTGACGTTGATGATCGAGGCACCCGGCTCCATGAACGGGACCGCTTCTCGACACAGCCAGAACGGCGCCGTGATGTTCGTGCGCAACGTCTGCTCCCATTCGGCCGTGCCGATCTCCCCGATGTCGTCGCGGCGTTCCTGCCAGGCCGCGTTGTTGACCAGGATGTCGACGCGCCCGAACTCGTCGCGTGCCCGCTCCACCAGCCGTCGGCAGTGCTGCTCGTCCTGCAGATCGCCCGCTGCCGAGATGGCGCGGCGGCCTTCCGCCTCGACCAGCTCGACGGTGCTACGTGCGTCCTCGCCCTCGTCGAGATACGAGACGAGCACATCGGCACCTTCACGGGCAAAGGCGATGGCCACGGCTTTGCCGATGCCGCTGTCCGCTCCTGTGATGATGGTCGCGAGGCCAGCCAGCCGCCCGTTCCCGATGTACGACTCATCGCCATGGTCGGGCTTGGGCTCCAGCAGCTCATCGCCGCCGGGCAGCTCCTGAGACTGGCGCGGGAAAGGCGGGCGCGGATAGGCGTTCAGCGGATCGACCAGCTGGCGGGTGGTGGACGTGTCGGGCTTCGGCATGGGACGACCTGTGCTGCGAGAAGGACGGTGGATCGACCTCTGGAGCATTCCTCGGAAGGCGGATCGTCAGCCACCCACGGAGTGGTCGAGGCGTTTCACCCGGCTGCCAGCTAGTTCCGGGCGTCAGCGCCGCCGGTCGGGCGGCCCTACCATCCCAGCGGAAGAACGAGACGGCATGAGGGAGGCAACGGCTGATGCACGGACGCACGATCACGATGCTCGGCACCGGACTGATCGGTGATTTCTACACCATGACGCTGCACGGGCAGCGCAGTCGGGACCGCGTACGGGTCGTGTATTCCCGCAGCGAAGAGCGCGGCCAGGCGTTCCGCGAGCGCTGGGACATCCCCGAGTCGACCACGGACATGAAGGCGGCCATCGAGCACCCCGACACCAACGTGGTGGTGGTCGGCCTGCCCAACTTCCTGCACGAGGAGGCCATCGCCCTGGTCGCCGCGGCGGGCAAGCCGGTGCTCTGCACGAAACCGCTCGGCCGGACCGCGGAGGAGGCCCGCCGCATCCTGGATACTGTCGAGAAGGCGGGCGTCTTCGGCGGCTACCTCGAAGACCTCTGCTACACGCCCAAGACGCTCAAGGCGCTGGCTGCGGTCCAGGGCGGGGCGGTGGGCGATGTCACCTGGGTACGCTCGCGCGAGACGCATCCCGGGCCGCATTCGGCCTGGTTCTGGGACGGCCGGCTGACCGGCGGCGGCGCCATCATCGACCTGGGCTGCCACTGCATCGAGATCATCCGCAACTTCGTGGGCAAGGGCAACCGGCCGGTGGAGGTGATGTGCCACACCGACACGCTGGTCCATCCCATCGCCGACGAGGACAACGCCATCGGGCTCATCCGATTCGAGTCGGGCGCCATCGGCCAGTTCGAGGTGAGCTGGACGTTCCGCGGCGGCATGGACCTGCGCGACGAGATCGCCGGCACGCACGGCACCATCTGGATGGACCACTTCCTGCGCACAGGGTTCGAGATGTTCACGGCCGGCGGTGCCAGCGGCTACGTGGCGGAGAAGGCCGAGACGGAGAAAGGCTGGCTCTTCCCGGTGGGCGACGAGGTGGCCGAACTGGGCTACATCGACATGTTCACGGACATGTTCCGCGCCATCGAGGAGGGTCGCGCGCCGCAGGAGACGCTCTACGACGGCTACGTCGTGAACGCCATCATGGACGCCGCGTACCGATCCGCGAAGTCGCGGCAGTGGGAGCCGGTGGAGCTGTTCGAGTGGCGCGGCGGTGAGACGCCGCGCATGGCCACGGAGCCCGCGGTGCACGATGGCCTGGTCATCATCAAGCGCGAGCTGCTGCCCGACGGGCGCCAGAAGCTGATCCTCAAGGACCCCGCCAGCGGCGACTTCTCGGACCGCGTCATCGCGGGCTCTTGACCTTCTGACGTGGAACTCATCGTCCTCCCGGTCGAGGCCTGGGCGGAGCGCGTGGCCGGGGACCTGGTGGAGCGGCTGCGGTACGCGCCGGACCTGCGCCTGTGCCTGCCCACGGGTGACACGCCCGCGCCGGTCTATGCGGCGCTGGCCGCTCGGCTGGAGGCCGGCGAGGCGTCCCTTGAGCGCGCCACAATCGTGCTGCTGGATGAGTGGGTGGGGCTGGGTCCCGACGACGCCGCCCGCTGCGATGGCCGCTTGCGTCGCGAGTTGCTGGAGCGAGTGTCGCCGGGGCCGGCCGCGTTCCACCCCGTGCGCGTGGACGAACTGGCGCCCGAACAAGCCGCCGCTCGACACGACGATGTTGCGGCTGGCGGTCTCGGACTCACGTTACTGGGTCTGGGTGCCAACGGCCACGTCGGCTTCAACGAGCCGGGCTCCACCGCGGACAGCCCCACCCGGGTCGTGACCCTGGAGGCCGGCAGCGGGGACGCGGCGGTCGCGCGCTATGGCGCAGAACGTGTGCCGGAGGCGGGCATCACGCTGGGTGTCGCTCGGCTCCTGACCTCTGACGAGATCTGGCTGCTGGTCACTGGCGCGCGAAAGGCGGAGATCCTGGATCAGGCGTTGCGCGGTCCGGTCGGCCCGGACGTTCCAGCTTCGTTCCTTCGGTTGCATCCCCGCCTGCGCGTCATCGCCGACACGGCCGCAGCAGCACTGGTGAGCAGATAGAGGCTGCTTGGCACCTGTGAGGTGCGAACCGACCGCCCGACGAGCGCCGTGGTCGGTCGAGTCGGCGATGGGATCGCTCCTCGGCCGAATGGGGATCGCTCCGCGGCCGAATGGAACGTCCTGCGAGCGATTCGACCGCCGGGGGGCGGCTTTGGCTCGTCGGGACGGTCACAGCGCGATTCGAGGGTCAGTACGCACGTGTGGCGTTCCAAGCAAGCTGGGCGCGACCGCTACGGCACGCCGGCCGTGGCGACCTTGAGCAGCCCGGACGGGTCGCCGACGGGCATCCAGGCGGTCATCGACTCGCGTGAGAAGAGCTGATCGCAGACCATCGATGACGCGCCGATGACCCCCGCCACCTCGCCCAGCGACGAGCGCTGAACCAGCAGGTCTCGCGTGGCCAGGGGCAGTGAGCGGCGATAGACCGTCTCGCGGATGGCGGCCAGCAACTGGTCGCCGCTCTGGGCCACGCCGCCGCCGATGACGATGAGCGACGGGTTGAAGAAGTTCACCACCGAGGCGAGCATCCTCCCGACGCGCCGCCCGGTCGCCTGGAGCAGCCCCACGGCGACCGGGTCCCCGAACGAGGCGGCACGCGCGACGTCCGCCGCGGTCACCCGACCGTTCGCCTCCAGGGCGGCCCGAAGGCGTGGACTGAGGTCGTCACGAGCCGCCGCCTCACCGTCTCGCGCCAGCGCCGCCCCTCCGGCAAGTGCTTCCAGGCAGCCGACGTTGCCGCAACGGCAGACCACGGACGCATCGTCGACCACCTGGATGTGGCCAACGTCCCCGGCGCTGCCCTGGGCCCCCCGATGCAGGCGGCCATCAGAGATGATGCCTGCCCCGATGCCGGTGCCGATCTTCACGATGACCACGTTGTCGTGGCCGGCTGCCACACCGCTGCGCCACTCCCCAAGGGCGAGCAGGTTCACGTCGTTGTCCACCCACACCGGGGCGCCGTAGCGTGCCGTGAAGCGCTCGCGGACGGGGTAGCCGTCCCAGCCGGGCATGATCGGCGGCGAGATCGGCCGCCCGGTGGCGAATTCGACAGGTCCCGGGACGCCGATGCCCACGCCCCACAGGCTGCCCGGCAGGTCGGGCAGAGCGCGCAGCTCGTCGAAGAAGGCGTCGACCCGTCCCAGGCAGTGCGTCGGCCCGTCGGTGATGTTCGACGGCTCGTCCCGGCGGGCGATGATCGTGCCGTCCAGGGAGGTGACCGCCACGTCGATGCTGGTCGCGCCGAGGTCGGCCACCAGCACATGCCCGGCTTCCGCATTGAACGCGAGCTGCCGCGGCGGCCGGCCGCCCGTGCTCCGCGCCAGCCCACCCTCCAGCACCAGGCCCGACTCGATGAGGTCCGCGACCCGCCGGGCCACTACGGCCCGGCCGAGCCCCGTCCGTGCAGCGATCTCCGAACGGGCACCCGACCGCTCCAGCCTGATCTCGTCAAGCACGACGACCAGCGCGTCCAGCCCTTCGTCCGTCAGATTTGCGCCATTGCGCACGACCACGGTCATGCCCGCTACTGTAGCGAGGTATGGACGATGAGAACAAGACTTTTGCTCTTGACGAGCCGAAGTACGATGAGTGTTGGGCCAACAGGCGCAACAGGAGACAGCTTCCAGCTTGAGCGGACTCAGCAAGGTCGGCACGGCCGTGATCGGCAGCGGATTCATCGGCACGGTCCATATCGAGGCGCTGCGCCGCATCGGCGTGCAGGTGTACGGCCTGTTGGGATCCAGCTCCGATCGTGCCGCAGAGCGCGCCTCACGGCTCGGCGTCCCGGGCGCGTACGGCAGCCTCGAGGAACTGCTGGAAGACGATCGCGTGACGGTCGTGCACGTCACATCGCCCAATCATCTGCACCACGCTCATGTCCGCCAGATCCTGGCCGCTGGCCGCCACGTCGTGTGTGAGAAGCCGCTGGCGATGACCTCTGCCGAATCAGCGGAGCTGGTTGAACTGGCCGCGGCCAGCGACCGGGTCAGCGCGGTCAACTTCAACCTCCGCTTCTACGCTCTCAATCAGCATCTACGCCAGTTCGTCGCAGAAGGCGGCCTGGGCAACGTTCGGCTGGTCACGGGGCACTACTTCCAGGACTGGCTGCTGCTGGACACCGACTGGAACTGGCGCCTGGAACCCGAGCAGGGCGGTGCGCTCCGGGCCGTGGC
>JALZLU010000211.1 GCA_030858685.1 Chloroflexota bacterium
CGCACGATGGCACATCGATGCGTCAGATGCAATAGGGATTGCACAGGATGCGATTCGGGCTAGGATGGAAGGCGTGTGCGGCATCGCTGGGATCTGGGGGACCGCTGACCGCGACCTCGTGGAGCGGCTGATGGACGGCATCGTCCACCGGGGACCGGACGGCTCCGGCCTGCATGTCCAGCCGACTGGCGTGATCGGTCAGCGTCGCCTGGCCATCATGGATCCCGAGGGCGGCGCGCAGCCCCTGTACAACGAGACGCGTACCGCGGCCATCGTGGCCAACGGCGAGATCTACAATTTCCCGTCCCTCCGCAAAGACCTGACCCAGCGCCATTCCTTCGCCACGTCGAGCGACTCCGAGGCGATCCTGCATCTCTTCGAAGAGTGTGGATTGGACACGCCGGCTCTCCTGGACGGGATGTTCGCCTTCGCCATCTGCGATGAGGAGCATCTATTCCTGGCGCGCGACCCCATCGGCATCAAGCCGCTGTACTACGGTCGCGGCGTCGATCCATCGGGCGCGCCGGTGACGGCCTTCGCCTCTGAGATGAAACCGCTGGCCGACTGGGTCGACGAGCTCCACGAGTTCCCGGCGGGCAACTACTTCGACAGCCGGGTCGGCTTCGTGCCCTACTACCGGGTGCCCACGGCGCCGCCCGTGGAGCGCACCGTAGAGGAGCACGTGGCTCTGGTGCGAAAGGGCCTGGAGGACGCTGTCACATCCCACCTGATGAGCGATGTGCCAGTTGGTGCATTCCTCTCCGGCGGGCTGGACTCGAGCGTCATCGCGGCCATCGCCAGCCAACATCTGGACGAGCTCCACACCTTTTCTGTAGGCATGGCCGGGTCGCGCGACATCGTGGCCGCCAGGCGCGTGGCGGCACACATCGGCTCGATCCACCACGAGTACCTGATGACGCCGGCCGAGGTGGCCAAGAAGTTGCCGGAGATAGTCCACGCGCTCGAGTCCTTCGACCAGGACCTGGTGCGCAGCGCGATCCCCACCTACTTCTGCTCCCGCCTGGCGGGCCAGCATCTGAAGGTCATCCTGACCGGCGAGGGAGCGGACGAGCTTTTCGCGGGATACGCCTATCACAAGACGGTGAGCGACCCGGCCACGCTCCATCAGGAGCTGAGCCGCTCGATCTCCACGCTGCACAACATCAACCTCCAACGCGTCGACCGGCTGACGATGCTGCACAGCGTCGAGGCACGAGTGCCGTTCCTGGCCACGGACTTCATCGCCCTGGCCCTGACCGTGCCACCCGAGTTGAAACTGAAGTCGGACGCGGACGGGCGTCTCGTGGAGAAGTGGGTGCTGCGCAAGGCCTGTGAGGACCTGCTGCCGGCCGACATCGTGTGGCGCGACAAGGAGCAGTTCGACGAGGGCAGCGGGACCCTTGACCTCCTGGGCGAAGCGCTCGGCCCGCTACTCGAGGGGATGGACCTTGAGACCTACCGCGCATCGATCGACGGATCCGTGCGCTCAGCCGAAGAGGCGCTCTACCACCGCATGCTGTGTGAGGGCTACCAGCGTCCGGACATGATCCTGCAAAACGTCGCCCGCTGGACCGAGGACCGCCACCTCTAGCTCGACAGGTCGACTCCGATCAGAACAGGCCGACGATGTCGCCCTCGGCGTCGATGTCGATGTTCTCTCCGCCCGGCCTCGAGGGCAGACCAGGCATCGTCCGGATGTCGCCCAGCAGCGGCGTGATGAAGCCGGCGCCGGCCGACAGCGCGACTTCTCTGATGGGCACCCGGAAGCCGGTGGGGCGGCCCCTCAGCGCAGGGTCGTGGCTCAGCGAGGACTGGGTCTTGGCCATGCACACCGGCAAGTGCCCGAAACCCAGGTCCTCATAGCGGCGCAGCGCCTTGGCCGCAGCCGGCGACACGTCCACGCCGTCGGCACCGTACATGCGCGTGGCGACCGCCTCGATCTTGGCCAGCAGCGGCGCCTCATCGGGATACAGGAGCTGGAAGTCGGGCGCGCCCTCCTGGGCGGCATCCCAGACCGCCTCGGCCAGTGCCGCGGCTCCCGCCCCGCCATCGGTGAAGTGGCTCGCGACCAAGGCGTCACGGGCGCCAGCGGCAAGGGCGGCCTGCCGCACGGCCTCGATCTCGGCGGGCGTGTCCGTGGGGAAGATGTTGATGGCTACGACCGCCGGCACGTTGAAGGCCAGCACGTTCTCGATCTGCTTGGCGAGGTTGGCCGCTCCAGCTCGCACCGCCTCGACATCCTCCTTGGCGAACGCAGGATCAAGCGAAGCCCCGGCCACGATCGTGCCCACCCCGCCGTGCATCTTGAGGGCGCGGATGGTGGCCACCACCACGGCCGCATCGGGGCGCAGCCCGGACGAGCGGCACTTGATGTCGAAGAACTTCTCGGCGCCCATGTCCGCTCCGAAGCCGGCTTCCGTGCAGACGATCTCGTTGGTGGCCAGCGCGATGCGGTCGGCCAGGACGGAGTTGTTGCCGTGGGCGATGTTGCCGAATGGTCCGCAGTGCACGAAGGCGGGGCCGCCCTCCAGGGTCTGCAGGAGGTTGGGCTTGATGGCGTCGACCAGCAGCGCGGTCATCGCCCCGGCCACCTTGAGGTCGTCGGCGGTGACGGGAGACCCGTCCGTGCGCAGGGCCAGGATCATGCGGCCCAGCCGTGCGCGCAGGTCGTGGATGTCACTGGTCAGCGCCAGCACGGCCATGACCTCAGAGGCGACGGTGATCTGCCATTGCGTCTCGCGCGGGACGCCGTCCGTCCGCCCGCCGAGGCCGATCATCACGTGCCGCAGCGCCCGGTCGCTGATGTCCACGACGCGCGGCCAGATGATGGCGTGCGGGTCGATGCCCAGCGGGTTCTTGTGGTGCAGGCTGTTGTCCAGGAAAGCGGCGGCGAGGTTGTGGGCTGCGCCGATGGCGTGGACGTCACCGGTCAGGTGGAGGTTGAAGTCGTCCATGGGGATGACCTGGCTGTAACCGCCCCCCGCTGCCCCGCCCTTGATGCCGAACACCGGCCCGAGCGATGGCTGACGGATGCACACAGCGGCCTTCCGACCGATACGGTTGAGGCCCTGGGCCAGCCCGACCGTGGTGGTCGACTTGCCCTCGCCCAGGGAGGTCGGCGTGATGGCCGTGACCACCACATACTTGCCGCGAGGGTTCTCGGCCTCCAGCCGG
>JALZLU010000214.1 GCA_030858685.1 Chloroflexota bacterium
GAGCTCGTCCTGTCTCCGCTGTTCGGAATGCTCTCCGACCGACTCGGGTCGCGTCCGGTGATGCAGATCGGCCCGATCTTCGGGGCCGTGGCCGTCGTGATGACAGCGCTGACCACCGACCTCGTCCTGCTGGGCGGCACACGTTGGCTGGAGGGAGCCGCTGCCGCGGCGTCCATCCCATCGATCCTGGGGTTCATCGCGCTGGCGACGTCGCATGACGAGGGTCTACGCGGCCGAACCGTGGCGAATTTCGAGGCCGCCACGCTGGCAGGCATCGGCCTGGGCCTCGTGGCTGCCGGCGGACTCTGGGAGCTGCTGGATCGCAACGCGTTCTATCTCAACGCCGTGCTGTACGGCGTCAGCTTCCTCATCTACCGCTATGGAGTCACCGAATCGCGCCCTGGCACCCAGGCGGACACAGAGCGTGAAGTGGGCGAGATCGGTGCCGGCGGCGTGACGGGCGTAGTGCACAGCTTCAGCCTGGGCCGATACCGTGAGGTCCTGACCAGCCGATCGGTGTGGCTGTTGGCACCCACGTGGATCGCGGTGAACGCCTTCCTCGGGGCCTGGACCAGCCAGTCGATCTTTCAGCTCGTGGACGATCGCCGGCCGGGGTTCGAGGACCAGCTGCTGATGGGAGGCTTTGCGCCGATCCAGGTCAGCATCGGTCTCGGCATCTCGATGGTCGTCTTCTTCGCCGGCCTGTTCTACTGGGGCAACCGGTTCAAGCGCTATCGGCGCACGACAATCATGGCGATCGGGATTGGGGGCGGGTTGCTCATGGTCGCCGCGACCGTGGCCTTGAACCATTCCGAAACCTGGGGGGTCGTCGCGAGGATCGGTCTCGCGATCGTCGCCGCAGGCGGGCTGTTCGTCCTGGCGGGGGCGACACCCGCCGCGCTCGGCATGCTCGCTGACATCAGCGAGGAGCATCCCGATGACCGGGGCGTGATCATGGGCCTCTACTCGGTCTTCCTGGCTGTCGGCCAGGTGATCGGGTCGCTCGCCGGGGGCGCCGCCGCCGTGTGGCTCGGTGTCGACGGCCTGCTGCTCGTGTCGGCCGGCCTCCTGGTCATCGCCCTCCTGCCGTTGCGCTGGCTACGGGGCTCCGAGCACCTGGTCGGCGTACGCGCAGCCATGACACGTCCCGCCACGGGCTGACGACCTCCATCCGGGTCGTTCGTGCCACGTCCGACCGAAAGCCCACGATGATGCTCATCACGATCATCCCGGTCACTGCGACACCGTGGTACGGCACCTGCTTCTTCTGGACACCATGACCGGACCATCGGAACAGCCCGACGCCGAGGCCGATCGCCAGATCGACGGTCGCTATCGCCTCGAGGCACGGATCGGGCGGGGCGGCATGGCGACGGTCTACCGCGCGCACGACGAACAGCTCGACAGAGCCGTGGCCGTGAAGGTGATGCGTGCCGACCTCGGCGAAGATCCGCTCTTCGTGCAGCGCTTCGAGGCCGAGGCGCGCCGTGCGGCGTCGGTTTCCCATCCCAATGTGGTGTTGGTGTACGACGTTGGCACCGACGGCGCTCCCTACATGGTCATGGAGCTGGTCGAGGGCGGCGATCTTGCACGGCTCCTCGCCGATGAGGGCCGCATGTCGCCCGAGCGAGCAGCACGCATGGCCGCCGATTCAGCGGCTGCGCTGGGGGCAGCGCACGACGCGGGGCTCGTCCACCGGGACGTGAAGCCCGGAAACATCCTGCTGGGAGCCGATGGCCGAGCAATGGTCGCCGATTTCGGCATCGCGCGGGCGACCGGCGAGGACAGCATGACCAAGACCGGTGCCACGCTCGGATCGGTGGAATACTTTAGCCCGGAGCAGGCGCGCGGTGAGCGAGTGGGCCCCGCCAGCGACATCTATGCCCTGGGCTGCGTTCTCTACGAGCTGCTCACCGGGCAGCGCCCCTTCCGTGGCGACTCCGCCTTTGCGGTGGCCACGGCTCGCCTGCGCCAGGCGACACCCGACCCGCGTGCGGTGGTCGACGATCTGCCGAGGGAGCTCGCCACGATCGCCATGCGCGCCATGGCACGCGATCCCGCGCAGCGCTACGCCTCCGCCGGCGATATGCACACGGCCCTGCTGTCCTGGCTCGAGCGCTCCAGCGCGCCGCGCGCGGCCGTGACACCGGCCACGTTCTCCACCGAGACATCCATCGAGCCCACTGTCCTCCCGGCCGCTGCCGAGCCACCGGCCGGGAGCCCTCCGCAGCGGCGCCGTGGACTGTCGCGCGCCTGGCCGCTGGCTCTCCTGCTCCTGTTTCTGCTCATCGGTGGCTACC
>JALZLU010000218.1 GCA_030858685.1 Chloroflexota bacterium
GCGGCCAGGCCAGGTGCTGGTCCTCGTACGCGACCCCTTCGAGGAGGTTGGGCAGGATGTCGGCCCTGTCCTCGTCGGTGAGGAACTCGTCGATGGGCGACAGGACACCCTGCGCGCGATAGCCCGGCAAGCGGTCTGACGCGATGCGGAAGATGTCCGGGCCGCTGCCCGCTGCCAGACCTGTGTCCAGCCGCGCCAGACCCTCGTCGGAGAAGGGGATACCGGTCACGGTGATGTCCACGCCGGGATTTGCAGCCTCGTATGCCGCGACGGCATCATCGACGAGCTGCGAGGTGGCCGTCTCGCCGCCCGGCGCATAACCCAGGTGCCACCAGTCGAGGGGACCCTGGTACGCCGCGGCGGCGCTGCTGCCCGGTCCGCTTGGCTGTGGACCGCCCGTGGCTGGCACGCCGGTGGGGGTGCAGCTGGGCAGCAGCAACACCAGGGCGAGGACCATCGGTGGTCCTGCGATGCGTCGTCTGTTCATGGGAACGCCTCCTTCATGTCGTGGTCCTGGCTTGTGATCCGTGGGCCGGCTGCTAAACGGCAGTCGGTCCGTCTCGAGCGAGCGCCAAGGCTCCGCTGGCCGGCTCGGCCGTCAGTGGAGCCACCTGGTAAGACGCATCTCGCGCCTGCAAGTCCGCCGCCAGCAAGGTGAACAGCGGAGAGCGCGGTCGCAGCAGGCCTCCGGCCGCGACCACCAGACACGATGACGAGTCGGGCTCCTTCATCCGCTCGCCGCAGACCGCGACGGCCAGCGCCAGATCCGCGGCCGCCGTCTCCAGGATCGACCCCGCCGCCTCATCGGCACCCGCCAGGTCGAGCACGACCGTCGCCAGGCCGGCCACCTCCGCTACGGACGTTGCGGGATAGCAGCGTTCACGGAGTTCGTCGGCGTCGCTCACGCCGAGCGCTCGTGGGATGCCCTCGGTCAGGCGAGTCGCCGGACCTCGTCCGTCCGCGGCCTGGGCGACCGCCCGGAGCGCGGCACGGCCGATGTCGTAAGCGCTTCCCTCGTCACCCAGAAGGTGGCCCCAGCCACCGACCTTCACTTCCTGACCATCGCGCCTCAGGCCGTAAACCGAGGAACCGGTGCCGGCCACGACGGCGATGCCCGAGATGACGCCAGCCGCCGCCAGGACCAGGCGTGCGTCGTGCGAGATGTGGACCTCCTCGACGGCAAGCACGTCCAGAGCCGCGCTTCGCAGCGCCGTGCGCATGACCGGTCGCTCCGATCCGGCGACCCCGATCCACGCCCTGGTCGCGCGACGATCGCCGAGGCTGCGCATCGCCTGCTCGGCCGCCTCCACCACCGCTCGCCGGAACCCCTCCAGGCCGGCCACGTTCGGGTTCGCCGGTCCGGCCTCTCCCCGGCCCAGGATCGCCCGGCCGTCACCGGCCAGGCAAACGGTCCTGGTGCCGCCGGCATCCAGGCCGAGGTAGAGCGCCTCAGGCATCGTGGCCCTTTGCGCGGGCGGATCGCACCAGCTCGCTGAATGGAGGTCCGTCGGTGATCAAACGCCGGGCCTCGGACGCATCGACGCCGAGACTGAGCATGACGATGGCCACGCGCGCCGACCAGCCGCTCTCGGCCAGGGCCTTCTCCACGGCCGGACCAGCTCGACCGGTGACCTCCTCCACGATCCGCCGTGCGCGGTCGCGCAGCTTGGCGTTGGTCGCCTGGACGTCGATCATGTGATTCCCGTGGATCCGCCCCAGACGGATCATGACCGCGGTGGTCAGCATGTTCAGGACCAGCTTCTGAGCGGTGCCGGCCTTGAGCCGCGTGGAGCCGGCGATGACCTCCGGTCCCACCGTGGGATGGATGGCGATGTCCACAGCCTCTGAGAGCGGCGCCGGGTCATCGCAGCACAGACCGATGGTCAAGGCGCCCTGAGCGCGGGCGGCCCGCACGGCCGCGACCACGTACGGGGTGCGACCGCTCGCCGAGACGCCCACTACGGTGTCCTGGCCGGTCACTGCGAGGCGCTGGACATCCTCGGTCGCCGCTTCGACGTCATCCTCCGCACCTTCTCGGGAACCGGTCATGGCCGAAGGGCCGCCGGCCATCAAACCGACGACGGTCGTGGCCGGGATGCCAAACGTGGGCCGGGCCTCGGCAGCTTCCATGACCGCCAGACGACCGCTGGTCCCGGCACCCAGAAGGATCAGCCGCCCGCCCTGTCGGAGCCGTTCGACGACGGCGTCTACCGCATCACCGACGGCCGGAAGCTCGCGCCGCACCGCGGTCGCCACGCTCGCGTCCTGGCCGTTGATCAACTCCAGGAGCTCGCGGGTGGAAAGTGCCGGCAGGTCCGTGGCCGCGTCGCTGGCACGCTCTGTGCCGGGAAGGTCGGGGCCAGCGTGGGGCAGCGGCGGCAGATTCACACCGCCTCCCGCTCGCCCTGGAGATCGATGGGCAGGCTGCCGGGCCAGCCCCCATGTCCGGTCAACGCCGCGGCCAGCGCCTCCAGCGTCTGAGGCACATCGGCATAGGCCGCCACCGCACCGGTGGTCCTCGGCAGCGCAGCCAGGTCATGGGGGTTGCGCAGCGCGACCAGCAGGGTGGGGCGGTCGCCCCGAGCGATGCGGGCGATGAGATCGCACTCGTCAGGCCAGACGTATGCATCCCGGGTGGCCAGGATGACGAGCTC
>JALZLU010000233.1 GCA_030858685.1 Chloroflexota bacterium
TGATCACCGGCGGGACAGGCTTCGTGGGCGGCTGTGTCGCCCGCACCGCGGCGGAAGCCGGCCACCAGCTCATCGTCTTGGCGCGCGATCAAGAGGGAGCGGCCGCAAAGATGCTGACCGAGGTCGGCATAGACGTCCGCGGCGCAGACCTCAACGACGGGGCAGCTCTTGACGCTGCACTCGACTCGGTGGACGTCCTGGTTCATGCGGCCGCGACTTACTCGCTCCAGCGCACCGCCGACCCACGCATGGTGGCGGAGACCCCGGCCCTGAGCCGGTCGGTGCTGGAGGCGGCGCGGCGGGCCGGCACCCCACATGTCATCGACATCAGCAGCGCCATCGTCTTCAAACCGCACGAGAGCGGGTCCCGACGCGGAACCACGGACGTCGACTCGCCGCGCTGGAAGCCGGGCGACCTGGCCTGGGGCGACCCCTACCTGGCCAGCAAGGTCCTGGCCGAGGCTGAGGCCGACCGAGCAAGGGGACTCGGGCTGCCCGTCTCCAGCGTGCACCCGGTGCTCGTGATCGGACCGGGGGACCGCGGACCAGGGACGTCCGGTGCATTGCTCATCTCCCTGCTGGATGGCAGGGCACTACCGGACGTTATGGCCGGCTGGTGTGACGTCCGAGACGTGGCAGGAGCGGTGATGGCCGTGGCTGAACGCGCGCCTGGGGGGCGCTACCTGATCTCAGCAGAGACTCTCTCCTTTCGCGCCGTGTGCCGAACCCTGGATCGACTTACCGGCCACCGCAAGCGGCGCTTCTACATGCCTCGACCGCTGGTGGCCGCTGTGGCGCGCGTGAACGACCTGACCAGTGGACTCCTGGATGGGTCGATCCCGAGGCGCGCGAGCCTGGAGTACCTGCTCGCGACCCGCGGACAGATCGACGGCAGCAGCGGCCTACCCGCCGTCGGTCTGGGCTACCGGCCCTTCGCGACGACCGTCGCCGACTCGCTGGAGTGGTGGGCGCAGAACGGGATGCTGGACTCGACGCTGGTGGAGCGGAGCGCGCCTGAGTAGGGGCTGGATCCAGTCCCGCGCCAGTCGCCAAGGACGGTGGCACGGTGGTGCCCACCTGTCACGAGGTGTGCGGCACCGATGGCCGGTCGCTAGGCGAGGCCGTTGGCCGCTAGGGCGGCTTGGCGCGATGTCCGCCTGCGGCGGGCCTCCTCCGGGACCTGATCGCGGGCGTGATACGAGGAGCGCACCAGCGGTCCGGACTCGACATGCTTGAAGCCGAGCGCCACGGCTTCGGACTTCATCTCCGCGAACTCATCAGGGTGGTAGTAGCGCTCCAGCGCGATGTGCTGCTCCGTCGGGCGCAGGTACTGGCCGATGGTCAGGACGTCGCAATCCACGGCGCGCAGATCCCGGAAAGCCTGGGAGAGCTCCGCCCGCTCCTCGCCAAGCCCCACCATCAGGCTCGACTTGGTGTGGACGGTCCCCTCCTTCCCGCCGATCTCCAGGGCCATCTCCTTGGCGCGCGCGAGCACCTGTAGGGAGCGCCCATATCGGGCACGCTTGCGGACCGGCTTCTGCAGCCGCTCGACCGTTTCCAGGTTGTGGTTGAGGATGTCTGGCGCTGCCTCCATCACCGTGCGAAGCGGTTCGTCGGTGCCATTGAAGTCAGGGATGAGCACCTCGATGCCCATGCCCGGCGACTCTCGTCGGAGGGCACGGATGGTCTCGGCGAAGATGTGAGCGCCACCGTCGGGGAGGTCGTCGCGCGCCACGCTGGTGATCACGCAGTGCTCCAGACCCATGCGCCGAACGGCTTCTCCGACCCGTCGTGGCTCGTCGTCATCGTTCCAGGTGGGGCGTCCGGTCTTGACGGCGCAGAACCCGCAGGCACGCGTGCACACGTCGCCCAGGATCATGATCGTGGCGGTGCGCTGTTCCCAGCACTCCCCGATGTTGGGGCAGTGTGCCTCCTCACACACCGTGTTGAGGTCCAGGCCGCGGACGATGCCCTTCAGGTCCTGGTAGTTCTCGCCGGTGGGGAGGCGCGCCCGGATCCAGTCGGGATGGCGGCGCGGCGCGGACCCGTCATCCGCGGCGATCTCGAAGCGCCCGCCGCCCATGGCGATGGTCGTGGGCAAGGCAGCGCGCCCGGCGGCATGGTCGCCTGTGGAGCCCGCGGCCAGCCCGTGAGCGGGTGGCTGGAACATCTGGAGTTCACGACGCATGTCGGAGTGATGCCTCAGGTGCAGGTTGGGTCTGGTTCGTAGATGCGCCCGCCTCTGGACGGCGGGCTGACAAGGATGAGTTCTGGGGGTGGCTCGCCGGAGACGGCCGGTTCGCGCAGGACGAGGCGAACGCGTTCCTGGCTGTAGCCGGACTCTACGTACTGCGTCTGGCCCGGCTGCCCGTCACCCGCGATCGGTGTCAGCCGCGGGGTAAGTACGTACACCGTGCCGTCGAAGCGTACCCATGTCGGGACCAGGTCGTCGCGCTGGGCGTTCGCCGCGAGGCAACTCTCGAGTCGCTGGCCGGACTGCACGCCGGCATCAGGCCCGCTCCACGTATCGACCTGCTGGTCACGCCACCAGTTCCAGCCGACCAGGCTGATCACGTACAGCCCGACGGCCACGATCGCCAGCCGGAGCAACGTCCAGACCACGGGGTGCCATGCCATAGGCATCTCGCGCGTCCGGCCCAGCGGCACCTCGCGGCCGGCCTGGAGTGCCCGAACGAGGCTGCTGTAGCGATCACGACCCTCGTGCT
>JALZLU010000251.1 GCA_030858685.1 Chloroflexota bacterium
CTGCCATGACGATCGTGGTTCGCACCGTGTCCCCTTCTTGCAGGCGGTCAGTCTGCGCCCGGCCGAGGCGGGAATCAATACGGGAAAACGCGGCATGGACGTTGACGCGCATCCTCGACGAGGGGCCTACAGGCCTTGCGACCCATCCTCACCTGTCGAGCCGAGGGAGACAGTCGTCTCATCCGGCGGCGCGATGGCCTGGTCTACCACGCGATTCAATGACCGATGTCGAGGTCGCCGGCTTTGACGAGCCCACTCTCGAAGGCGAAGACCACGACTTGGGCGCGGTCGCGCAGGCCGAGTTTGGTGAGGATGCTCGACGCGTGCGACTTCACCGTGGCCGCGCCGATGAAGAGCTCCTCGCAGATCTCGCCGTTGCTGGAACCGCGTTCGATCGCAGCCACCACCTCGCGCTCGCGCTCGGTGAGACGCTCCAGGCGACCGGACAGGGCGGTGTCGATAGCCAGCCGCTCGGCGAACTGACTGACGAGCCGCCTCGTGATCGACGGAGCGAGCAGTGCTCCACCGTCGGCGACCGTGCGCACGGCGGAGACGAGTTCGGTGGATGGGATGTCTTTGACACGAAGCCGCTGGCGAGAACCTCGTCTACGCCGCTCGCCTCTACGGCCTGGATGCCGGCTTCGCCCGCCGCGACACCATCACCATCCTGGCCCGGCGAGCCGACCACCGGCCCGGCGAGCCGGCCACCGGCGCTCAGCCGCCTCCAGTACCGAATTGGCGGTCGCCAGCGTCACCAAGCCCGGGCAGGATGTAGCCGCGCTCGTTGAGCTGCCGGTCCAGCGCCGCGCAGTAGATGGCCACGTCGGGATGTGCCGTGGCCACCGCTTGCACGCCCTCCGGCGCGGCGATGAGGTTGAGCAGCTTGATGCGTGACGCGCCCCAGTCCTTGAGCACCTCGATGGCCGCCGTGGCGGAGCCGCCCGTGGCGAGCATCGGGTCGAGGATGAGGCACAGGTCCACGGTCGCCGTGTCCGGCAGCTTGTTGTAGTACTCGACCGGCCGTAGCGTCCGCTCGTCGCGGAACAGCCCCAGATGCCACACCTGTGCCGTGGGCATCAGTTCCAGCATGGCGTCCACCATTCCCAGACCGGCCCGCAGGATGGGGATGAGCCCGATGCGGTCGGCCAGCTCGGCGCCCTCGATCACTTCGAGCGGCGTCTGGATCTGAAGCGGCCGCACTCGCGCGTCCTCCAGCGCCTCGTAGCCCACCAGCCAGCTGATCTCGCGGACCAGTTCACGAAACTTCTTGGGTTCGGTCTCGATGGTGCGCAGCAGAGCCAGCTTGTGCAGTACCGCCGGGTGGCGCGAGACGTGCAGGGTCGGGAAGTCGACAGGGGTCTCGGGCACGGGAGGCTCCTTGGGCGGCGAGTCGACAGATTCTAATCAGAACGGACGGCAGCAAGGTCACCAACACGCGGCGCATCGCCGCCGTCGAGAGGCTCGGCCCACGCTCGAAGCCACCGGAGACGGCCGCAGCGCTACCATCGAACCGTGCCCGAAGCCCTCCCGCGAGCAACCGCCTCGTCCGCCGCCCGCTCTGCCGGGCAGACCTCATCGCGGCCCGCGAGTGGGCGGCGTCCGACCGCCCGTCGCCCTGCGCGCAGCGCCAAGGTCCTGCCGCCGCCGGTCCTGGCCGAGGTCCGACGTGGCGACATCGTGGAGAGTCGTCATCGTGGGCACGTAGCGCAGGTCGGCGCTGACGGGCGGCTGGAGCAGGGCATCGGCGACCCGGACATCGAGGTCACGCTCCGCTCAGCCGTCAAGCCCTTCGCGCTCACGGCCCTGGTCGACTCCGGCGCCGCCGACGACCTGCGCCTGAGTCCAGCCGAACTCGCCGTGATGGCCGCCTCACACACCGGCGAGGACATGCATGTCAGGACGCTCCAGGCAGTCTTTCGCCGGGCTGGCGTCAGCCAGTCGCTACTGACCTGCGGCACGGCGGGGATGCCCCTCGATGCGGTCACCGCCGCTCGACTCGCGCGGGATGGGGAGATGCCCGGACCCATCCGTCACATGTGCTCTGGATTCCATGCCGCCAGCATCCTGCTGAGTCGCTACTCCGACTGGTCCCTGGACGACTACGACCGCCCCGATCATCCCAGCCAGGTAGCCACCAGAGCGGCCGTGGCGCGGGTCTTCGGCCGGCGTCCAGCGACCCTTCGCACGGCCATCGACGACTGCGGCCTAGCCACCTTCGCTTTCCCGCTGGTCGATATCGCGCGGGCGTTCGCCCTCCTGGCCGACCCGTCGGGTGTGGTCACCGATCCGGCGCGATCCGCGATGGCTCCCGCGTTGGTGCGCATCCGGGACGCGATGATGGCCGCGCCGGAGATGATCGGCGGCAATGGCGACGTACTGGACACGCGTCTGATGCGGGTCAAGCCGAACCGGCTGGTAGCCAAGGGGGGCGCGGAGGGATTGCGCGGAGTAGGCCTCCTGCCGGGGTCCCGTGGGCCTGACGGCGGGACCGCGGGTCTGGCCGTGCGCATCGAGGATGGCGATGGCTTTGCCCGTGCCGCCAGGTCGGTCACCGTGGAGGCCCTCCACCAGCTGGGCGTGCTCTCGGAGGTCGAGTCGCGCGCTCTCGCCGCGCACCATCGCCCGCAGGTGCGTTCGACGGCAGGCGTCCTCTTGGCGCAGACAGTGCCCGGATTCGTGTTGGCGCCCATCTCCGAGCTCGTCTAGCACGTACCACATGCGACGGTCCAAGTCATGAGCGGAATGCAGCACATCCCCGATCCCTATCGCGTCCTTGGCGTCCAGCGAGCCGCCACGCTGCCCCAGATCAAGGCGGCGCATCGCGGCATGGCCAAGCGCTTCCACCCAGATGCGCCGGAGGGCGATACGGGACGCTTCCTGGCCGTCCAGGAGGCGTACCTGCTGCTCTCCGACCCGGTCCGCCGTCGCGACTGGGATGCCCGTCACGCGCCCGGTCCCGTCCGCGCAGGCGAGGGCACCACCCGAGGTCGTGGAAGAGCGGCGGCCGGACGCTGGACACGTGAGGACGCGGGCGCCGGCACTCGACGCACACCACGGCCTCCCCGGCGCGGACCAGCGGGGGACGAAGGCTCATCGCGGCCACCGGGCCGAAGTGCCGATGGCGGGTCACGCGACTACGACGCTCCGGACGACGCCCCGCAAGATCCGCATGAACCTCGCGAGGGTCCACATCGCTGGAGCGCATCGGGGCGGGATCCCAGCACGCGCAGCTACACCTGGAGCGCAGAAGGTGTGCCCTGGTGGGAGGACTTCCCAGGTCCGGGGCGAGCGACACCGAGTCCCGGGCGAGCCACTCCTGGTCCAGGGCGAGCGGCCCCTGGTCCGGGCCAAGAGACCCGTGGAGACGACTCGACTCGTGGCGCGGGCCGACCGGGTGACCCAGACGTCTACAGCCGCTCCAGCGGTGCGGCCTGGTCCAGCGCGGCGCGGCGCTACTTCCGACAGGGCGACAGCGATCTGCCCAGCCGTGGCGTGTTCCGGCGAGAGGGTACGCAGTACGTCACGGGCGCGCGTGCCCGCCAGGCGGCTGATGCCGAGGCGCAGAAGGCCACGGATGGGATCTCGTCTGCAGACCCGCTAACGGCCCCGCCCACGGATCCGCCAACGGCCCCGCCGAAGCCAGAGGGCCCGCGAGCGTCTTCTCCCACGAACGAGGGTGTCCTCCGGCCGCGAATGGGCAGGCCAGGCCCTCGTCAGGCGTTTCACCACGAGCCGGCCATGCGGCCCAGCGAGCGGTCTTCGGGCCATCCTGTCGCGGCCGCCGCCGACCGCGCGTCGACCGTCGCGTCGAACGTCGCACGAAGGGGTGTCCTGACCGGCCCAGGCGAGAAGATCACGTTCGCCCGTTGGCCTCGCTCCGTCGGCGCCGGTCCATCCAGCGCCGACGGCTCCACCATCGCCCGGCGTGTCGCCGAGGTGTCACTGGCTTGGCTGCCCATCGCGGCCGTGATCGGGTTCGGCGCGCCGGACGCTATCGGTTGCTCGGTGCCGGCCGCCAGTTGTCCCGAGTCGCTGCCGTCGCTCCAGGCGCTGCTGGCCGTCCTGGTCCTGGCCATGGTCGTGGCCTTCCCGGTGATGGCGCGGGTAGCGGCCCTCGCTGCCGTCACTGCGCTGGCGGTCGCGTTGCCACTGCTGGTGTTCGGGGCGCTGCTGGGCCTGCTGCCTCCGGCGCGCCCCATCGCCCTGGCGTTCTTCTCGATCGTGGCGCTCGCCTATCTGATCGGAGCCGGAGCTGCGACCTGGATGGCCGCACGGTCAGTCAGCTGGCGAGGCGCGCCCGGGCCCTAGCTCCCGCGCAGCCCCAGTCCGATGGGACCTGCCAGCAGCTCGAGTACACGCGCCTCGATGCTGAGACCGAGTGTCCGCGCGGCGAGCACCTGCAGCACTTGAGCCTCCAGCTCGCCCGCCGGCCCCCTGCAAGCCTTCCGGGTGAAGACGAGGTCCCTGAAGCGGATGGTGCCGGCCTCTTCGTCGAGGGCGTAGCGTCCGCCGCCGGTGTTACAGCCGGTGTCGATGTCGGCGCGCCCGTCCTCCGTGAAGCGGAACGTGGCTGCGGCGCCCAGCGGCACGCTCGAGACCGAGCGGGCGCTGAACAGCGAGTCCACGGTCCAGTCCGTGCCGATGAGGGGGAGGTCAGGATCGGCGATCTCACGGTCGAGCAGCAACACGGACCTGTCGCCGACGGAGAGGAGCAGGTCGTTGCCGGCCAGCTGGATCGACGGGCCGCCACCGAAGAACTCCCCCAGCCACTGGTCTTGCGCGTGAAGCAGGGGGTCGCAGCCCATCTCGGTCATCGACAGCCGGTCGGTCACCAGGGTGTCGCCCTCCAGTCGATACGTGCCGCCCAGGATGTTGCAGCCGGCCTGGATGCCGATCCGACCGACGTCGAAGGAGAGGGCGATGCGCGTGCCTTCCACGAGCTGGATCTCCTCACCGCCCTGGGTCACGCGGACCGAGAGGAAGTCGCGTCCAGCCACCGAGGCAGGGTCGTCCGGTGGGACCGATGACGATGGTGTCCCCGCCGGCGACGGGGATACTGACGGCGACGGGGATCCGGACGGCGAAAGCTGAGCGGAGCCGGACGGCGAGGGCGGAGGGGAGCTGGAAGAGGATGGCGACGCTGATAGGGAAGGGGAAGCCGAGCCCGTACACGCGGCGACGAGGACGCCGAGCGCAAGGATCCGCACGAGGCTGATCACCTGGCCCAGACGGGCGCGGCTTCCCGATCCCGTCTCCATCAGTAGTTGCCGATGCCGTGCCAGTCCTCGACCTCCACGGTCCGCTCACCCGGCGTTCCGCCCAGATGGATCTTGCGCAACTCGACGTTGTTGCCCATGTCGCGCTCCCGCAGCAAGCCGGCCGGGTTGGCCTCGACCGCGATGTAGTACGTGCCGTTGGGGACGTTCGTGACGTCGAGCGACTGGCCGGCCACCTGGAAGTACGTGTCACCCCAACCCGCCTGCAGGGTCTCGCGGATCCAGACGGCACTGGGCCCGCCGCATGACGTGCCCAGCCCGGTCGAGCCGGGCTGCCACTCGGCCCCCGGGATGGTCAGGTCGATGGCGTCGGTGGGCGCCAGGCAGAAAGCCTGCTTCCTGGCCACCACCTCCTGCTCCATGGACTCGTTCCACAGCGAATAGCGCGCGAACTGCAGGAAGTGCCAGTGGTTGTGTCCGCGCGCCGTGTGGAACTCCATGAAGCCGGCACGAGCGCGTCCAAGCACTTCATCGCCGTCCAGGAAGTACTGGTACGCGTCCATCACGTCCTCGCCGTCGCGCTTGAAGCCCTCCACCAGGAGCGGCGCAGGCCCTGCGTTCCAAACATTGGCCCCGAACGAGATGCGGTCCTTCCTGCCTTCCCGACCGACGGAGATGCTGAAGGCGGGCAGCGCGATGAGATCGGGCAACGCCGCGTCAGGCGGGCTCATGACGCTGGGTGCCGCACCGAGCGGGCCGCGCACCGGGAAGCGCGGTCCGCGCGCGGGATGACCGCCGTCCGCCCCGTGCACGTGGCCGACGCCATCCACCTCGCGGTCGCCGTCCGGCTGTCCATGGCCGTGGTGACCGTCTGCGTGGTCATGACCGGCCTCGACACCCTCGGGTGGCGGCTTGGGGTAGGGGCAGTCGGGACAGTAGTCCTCCTCTGTCTTGATGCGGATGCTCACCGTTACGGAAGCGTCACCATCGGCCACGTTGAATATCGAACGAAAACGCGGGGCGATAGCGATGCGCATGGTGTAGCGGCCGTCCGGTCCGCGGAAGCGAGGGCCGTCCCACTCCATGCTGGGCACCGCCCAGCCCTTCTCGATGCCCCACACGGTGCCGAGCGTGAACTGCGAGGCGGCGCCCCACCAACCGCACTGGCGCGGATAGCGGGAGGCCATCGGGCCGGCGGCGCTCACGCGCATGTCCTGTCCCTCGGGGCAGAAGGTGCGCTGACGCTTGAGCACGACGTTGCCCGCGCTATCGGTGAGGGTCACCCGGAAGAAGCGGTCGAGGCCCTTGAAGCCGTCGGCCAGGTCCGCGGGGAGCTGGCGGCGGCTGCCGTCGGAGAAGTGCTGCCAGAGGGTCACGTCATGGTCGTAGTCCGGGCGGGAGGCTCGGATGTCCCAGGCGCCGCGCAAGGCAGCCACAAGGATGCCGGGGGTCAGATAGGCCGGTTCGTCGCCGTAGCGGCGCACGGTCACGGAGTCGTTGGGAGCGATGAGACGAAGGGAGGGCGCCGACGAGTCTGATCCGATGGCCAGGGCCGCGGGACCCGTCCCGGCGATCACCGTGAGCGCAAGCAGGGCCGCGACGAGCGGACGGAACGAGCGACGACCGGGGGCCATGGGAACTCCTCTGTGGGCTGAGCGCTGACACCGGTGGTGAGGCCCGGCGGCGACACGACGCTCCGATGACCTTGCCGGTTCCATCGAGCCAACAGCACGCGGCTTCCGTCTCTCCGGCGATACGTCATATGACGTATCGGGTGACGACTCCGTTGTGCGCACCCAAGACGGGCCGGCGCGACGGAGCAGCGGTCTGCGCGTCACACTCCGGACATGACCATCCGCTGCCGCTTCGCGCCGAGCCCGACAGGGCCGCTCCACGTGGGCGGTGCACGCACCGCGCTCTACAACTACCTCTTCGCCCGAAAGCTGGGCGGGAGCTTCATCCTGCGCCTTGAGGACACGGACGTCGCCCGGTCGGAGCTGGAGTACGAGCGAGACGTCCTGGAGAGCCTGCACTGGCTGGGCATGGAGTGGGATGAGGGCCCGGAGGTGGCCGGGCTTCCGGCGCGCGGCCCGTATGGTCCCTACCGCCAGATGCAGCGCCTCGATCTCTACCGGGAGGCGGCCGATCGGCTCCTCGCCGAGGACAAGGCCTACCCCTGCTTCTGCACTCCCGAGGAGCTGGCGGCTGACCGCAAGATCCAGGAAGCGGCACATCAGCCGCCGCACTACGTCGGTCGCTGTGCCGCGCTGACCCCGGAGGAACGCGCCGCGCGCCAGGCGGAGGGACGCCGCTCGGTCATCCGCTTCCGGGTGGGAGAGGGTACCGTCGAGTTCGATGACCTGGTGCGCGGCCACGTCGCGATCGACATCACGGCGCTGGGCGGCGACCTGGTCATCGTGCGTTCGGACGGCACGCCGCTCTATCACTTCACGGTGGTGGTGGACGACGCGCAGATGGCCATCACGCACGTCATCCGTGGCGAGGAGCATCTCTCCAACACGCCCAAGCACATCCTGCTCTTCCGGGCACTGGGGGCGGACGTCCCCACCTTCGCGCACCTGCCGCTCATCCTCAACCCTGACCGGACCAAGATGAGCAAGCGCAAGAGCCAGACGGCCGTGGTGGCCTATCGCGCCGAGGGCTTCGTGAAGGAGGCGCTCGTCAACTACCTGGCGCTGCTGGGCTGGTCGCCGGGGACGGAAGAGGAGATCTTCAGCCTGGATGATCTGGCGCAGCGCTTCGAGCTCCAGCGGGTGCACTCCGCTGGCGCCGTCTTCGATCGCCCCCGCCTGGAGTGGGTGAACGGCCAATGGATCCGCCGCCTGTCTGACGAAGCGCTCATCGAGGGGGCGCTGCCCTACCTGCGCCACCGACTCAGTGAGTCGGAGGCCGAGGGTGCCCAGGTCCGGGTGCCGTCCGAGGACGACCTGCGCGCCCTGCTGCCGCTGGTCCGTGAGCGGATGCCCCTCCTCAGCTCGATCTCCGATCTGGTCGACTTCCTGTTCGTGACCGACATCACGGTCGACCCACAGCTCGTCGTGCCCAAGCGCTGGGACGCGGCCACGACCCTGAAGGCACTTTCCGAGGCGCGCCGCCTCATCGCTGATGTTGGTGCGATCTCATTCGAGGCAGACGAGCTGGAGCCACCGCTTCGGGCGCTCTGCGAGGAACGCGGCTGGAAGGCGGGTGACCTGTTCATGGCCATCCGCGTGGCGATCACCGGACGCACCGCCGCCCCGCCGCTCTTCGACACGCTCGTGGCACTCGGCTTCGAGCGCACCCTCCAGCGCCTGGACGCGGCACGCGAGGCGGTGGCCACTGAGACAGGAGGAGATCTTGGCACTGCAACGTGACCAGTTCCAGATGTGGCTCGACCGCTACGTGGCGGCCTGGAAGAGCTACGACGCCGAGGAGATCGGGGAGCTCTTCAGCGAGGACGCCGAGTACCGCTATCACCCGGAGGATGAACCGGAGCGCGGACGGGACGCCATCGTCGCCTCCTGGCTCGACGACCAGGATGAGCCGGCTCGATTCGACGCGTCCTATGAGGTCCTCGCCATCGACGGTGAGGAGCACGTGGCGATGGGGTGGTCGCGCTACTACGATGAGCGCGGCGAGCTCGAGGACGAGTACTGGAACATCTATCGCTGCCAGTTCGCTGCGGACGGCCGCTGCCGGCTCTTCACGGAGTGGTGGATCCGTGACCGCGAGTTCGCCCGTCAGGACCGCGCAGAGACAGCCGAGAGCGACTGACGCCCGGCCGTGGGACC
>JALZLU010000257.1 GCA_030858685.1 Chloroflexota bacterium
ACTGCCCGCCATTCGTCTAAGGGAGCGGGCCGCCGAAAGGAGATCGGGATGCTCAAGGACGGCAAGGTGGTGGCCACGGTGGCCACTGATGACATGTCCGCAGCTCAGTCTTTCTACACCGACCGGCTGGGGCTTCCCGAACTGATGGCCTCCGACGACGGCGTCGGCTACGTCCTTCCCGATGGCAGCGCCTTGCAGGTGTACCTGCGACCGGACCACCGAGCCGCGGAGAACACCGCCATCATGTTTATCGTCGCCGACTTCGACGCGGAGGTGGAGGAGCTACGGCAACGGGGCATCACCTTCGAGGAGTACGACCAGCCAGGGCTCAAGACCGTCGACGGGATCGCCAAGGACTTCGGTGGTTCGTCGACCGCGTGGTTCAAGGACCCTGCCGGGAACATCATCGGCATCAGCACCATGCCAGCGAGCTGACGATCCGGCTGTCCTCGTCGGTTCGACACACCGGAACCAAGCTGCACCTGCGGCGGCCGGACCCATGAAGGACGTCGAAGTCGCATGGAACGCCGTCCACGACGCCACGCCGGCCGGCTGACCGCGGGCCTAGTTGGCCCCTCGCAACCGGACGAACGGAGCGGAGCATCGGAGCGTCGTTCCCAGTGGGAAGGTGGCGGATGCGGAGTGCCAGGTAGCACTCCATGATTCGGCGGACCTGCGACTCGCTTAACAAGGCGTCCGCGCGGAGTGCCTCCTCGACACGCGCCGTGGGATGGCTGACGAGTAGCGGCGCTCCGGTCGAGATACGGTCGCGTTCCGCCATGTTGCCGAGCTCACGCGTCAGCTTGGTCGCGGTGTCCAGCCTTGGTACGCGCTCGCCATTGACGATGCGCGAGACCGTAGAGTGGTTGACACCGGATCGCTCCGCCAGGAGGCGCTGCGACATCCGCCTCGCCTTGAGCTCGGTGCGCAACCACTCGTTGAACGAGGGGCCGTCCGACACGCTGCCGCCAAGGGAGCGAGGCACGGAACCTCCAGGAAGTGCGTGGGGTCTCGACTCTGGGTGCTTGGCCGTTCCCAACGGGAGACTAGGGTCACAGCCTGTCCACCGTCTGTCCCTTTGGGAACACGTTCGTGTTCTACGCGAAGTCTCACCTGTGACTCCCTAAGAGACCGCCGAAACGCGGCGGCAGTGGCACCAGTACGCCTTCGATCCGTCGGAGTGGCCCGTGGTCGGGATGCGGAGTCGCGAGTGGACCTTGCTGGTGCGCGATCAGCGCGACGCCAAGTCAGGAGCAAGTGCGAAGCCTGAACGGGCGCAGAGGCAACATGCGCGCCAGGCAAGGAAGATGGGAGGGGAGCCTCGTACCCAGAATACGAGGCTCCGCACCTCCCTAGCGGCGTCGCCTTCTCGCATGGATCACGAGGGGACCGCCGTCGCCCAGAGCCTAGCACATGCTGTAAACAAATGCTAGACGCCGGGGGAGGTCAGTCCTGCGGGGGTCAGTCCAACGGTAGCCGGTTCAGCAGGACCAACAACGGCCTGGTCACCGGCGCTGGAGTCTCGATGACGGGCAGCCGTAGCCAATCGTCCCCGGCAGCACCGGGGTGATAGCTGCCCGAGAGGCACCTGGCCGAGATGGCGGAGAGGCCCATCGAGGCCACCGCTTCTGCCAGCGTCACGCCCTCGCCGCGCAAGCCTCTCGTGGCCACGCACAGTCGCCCGTCGCGGAGCACATCGGCAAGGCGCGCGTGTCGTTCGCGGAAGGGCTGCGTCAGCAACGATCTGCCCTCGGCCCACAGCAGGTCGGAGGCCACGAAGGCCGCCTCGCCACCAGTGGCCGTCGTATCGGCCAGGCGTCGGCGAAGCAGCTCCGCATCCGGCCGTCCCTCCTCGTCGAGCACCAGCAGCGTCCCATCCAGGACGACGCCGTCCGCCATGAGCTGGGTGTTGATGACCTCGAGTTCCGGGAAAGTCGAGAGCGGGTCGGCCAGGTGATCGGTCTGCAGCCGCAGGCGCCCATCCTCGGCGAAGGCGAACGTTCGCGTCCCGGGCCACCACGGCTCGAAGAAGTAGTCCTCGTCATCGAAGGGCGCATCACCGGTCGTCGCTGTCATGGCAGCGACGCGCTCGGGCAACCGCGCGGCCGGATCTACGCCGCCGTCCAGGACCAGCCGGAGCTGCTCCGGCTGATCCGCGGATCGGTTTTGCCCTTCGGACGTCATCGCTTCAGAGCGGCGCCGGACATCCGACGCCAGGCGGCTCAAGCGGACTTGCGCTTGCGTTCCGTCCGGGGTTCCGCCTTGCCAGCCGCCGCCCTGCCAGCCGCTTTTGCGGTGACCGTCTTCGCCGCAGTCGATCTGGCGGCCGGCTTCGCCGCGGGCTTGGCGGCTCGACTCTTCCGAACCTCAGCCACGGAGGTCGGTTCCTTGGCCGCGGTGGAGCGGGCGCGGCGTGCGGGCGCCTTGGCCGCGGCCTTCTCCTCGGCGCCGTCGGCGGTCGTGGCGTCCGTTCCGCGCCCCTGTCGCGCGGCGGCCACGCTGGCCTCCAGGACGGCCATCAGGTCTGTCAACTTGCTGGTCTCCACCACCGGCTGCGGCCGCTCCACGGGCTGACCGTCGATCTTGGCCTCGATGACGCCCATCAGGGCCTCGCGATATTCGTCGTGGTAGCGGGACGCATCGAAGTCGCCCTTCATGGCCTCTACCAGCT
>JALZLU010000279.1 GCA_030858685.1 Chloroflexota bacterium
CCGATCCGTATGCAAAGAAACACTCCTTCTCGTGCCGGCGCCCGCGACCTATCTCGCGGGAACCGTGAGAGGAGTGAGTCGTGTGCCGGACCGATCTATGGCCCGGACGCTTCCGGGCACGTTTACGCCACTCATGGTAGCGGATGCACCGGATCGCGCAAGGGGTAACTTTCGGTCGAACTTTTCCGCGTCGCTGGAACACTTACTCCAGTCGGTGGATGCGCAGCGCGTTCGTGAGGGCGTGACCGACCGGCGAGCCTGCCACCACGACCACGGAGCGTCCCGCGCCCAGGTCCAGCACGCGGCGCACCTGGCTGTCGATGAGCGAGACCACGGCCTCGATGTCGTCGGGCTGCTCGGCGCGTTCCGTGATGACGCCTCGGTAGAGCGCCAGACGTCTGGCCACGATGGGATCCGCGGACAGCGCCAGGATGGGCTTGTGCGGGCGGGCGGCGGCCAGGAGGGCGGCGGTGCGGCCGGTGGTGGTATAGCAGGCCACGGCACCGACATCGAGGTCGCGATCCGCGAGTTCCGCCGCTGCGCCGGCCATCGCCCAGGCGGCTCGCTGCTCGGCCTCTGCGGTGGCTCTCGCTGCTGGCGTGCCCCCGCCCGGCGAGTCGTGAACGTCATCGACGACCGGCCGTGGGAACGGCCGCGTCCGCTCCAGCCGGGTCTCATACGCAGCACCGTTGGACTCGGCGAATGCACAGATACGGACGGCTGCCTGGGCAGCCTCTATGGGATGCCTGCCGATGGCCGTCTCGGCCGAGAGCATCACCGCGTCGGCGCCCTCCAGAACGGCCGTGGCCACATCGCTCGCCTCCGCTCTGGTGGGCCGCGTATGTGCCGTCATCGACTCGAGCATCTGCGTGGCCACGATGACCGGCCTGCCGGCCGCCACGGCCATGGCCACGATGCGTTTCTGGACGAGAGGGATCTCCTCGTAGGGGATCTCCACGCCGAGATCGCCGCGCGCCACCATGACCGCATCCGCGTGGGCCAGGATGCCCTCCAGGTCCTCCACCGCGGCGCGGGTCTCCAACTTCGCCACGAGGCCTACCCGGTGACGGCCGAGCAGCGTGCGCAGAGCGACGATGTCGGCAGCCCGGCGCACGAACGACTGCGCCACCAGGTCGGCACCGATGGAAAGCGCGACCTCCAGCGCCCGACGATCGCGATCGGTGATGGCCGGCAGGGTCAATCGCTCCGAGGGGATGTTGACGCCCGCTCCGGAGCGAACGGTGCCGCCGCGCACCACCTCTGTCTCCACCAGGTCGCCCGTGGCCACGACGCGCAGCTCCACGGCGCCATCGGCCAGGAGCACGCGATCGCCTGCCACCAGGTCGGCGCCCAGGTCCGGGTGGTTGGTAGAGACGACGGTCTCATCCCCGGGGGCCTCGTGGCCGCGGATGATCAGCCGTGCGCCATCGCGCAGGGTGATGGTGCCGCGCACCAGCTCACCCAGGCGGACCTTCGGTCCAGGCAGGTCGGCCAACAACGCGACCGGTCGGGCCATGGCCGTTGCCGCCTGGCGCACGGCCGCCGCGGTTCGACGATGGTCCGCCTCGGTCCCGTGTGAGAAGTTGAGGCGGGCCACGCTCATGCCCGCTTCGATCAAGTCCGGGATGCGCTCGGCTGAGGCCGGTCCCAGCGTGCAGACGAGCTTGGTATGCGGCATGGTCCCCGATACTACGACCCCCAGGCACAGCCGTTTCCGCAGGCCGCGAGCGCGGCGAGGATGGACATGACCGTCGAAGCCAAGGCCACCGCGCAACGCGTCATCGCGGAGGCTCACGATTCGCTCATCGACCTGAGCCACGCGCTCCACGCCGACCCGGAGCTGGCTTTCGAGGAAGTGCGTGCCAGCGCCTCCGTGGCGCAGCGGCTGGAGGCGGCCGGTTTCGACGTGACGCGCGACCTGGGCGGACTGCCCACGGCCGTGTCCGGTGTCTTTGGGTCTGGACCACTGCACGTGGCCGTCATCGCCGAGTACGACGCGCTGCCCGGCGTCGGTCACGCCTGCGGCCACAACATCATCTGCGCGGCAGCCCTTGGTGCCGCGCTCGGACTGGCGGCCGTCGCCGGCGAGGTGGGACTCCGTGTGACTCTCATGGGCACGCCCGCCGAGGAGGGCGGAGGCGGCAAGATCAGCCTGCTCGAGGCAGGCGCCTTCGCCGGCGTCCATGCCGCGATGATGGTCCATCCCGCACCGCGCGACACGCTGGATCCCCTGATCCTGGCAGCGCAGACCCTGGAGATCGCCTACACCGGACGTGAGGCACATGCGGCCGGCGCGCCGGAGCTGGGCATCAACGCAGCCGACGCGTTCGTCGTGGCACAGGTCGGCATCGGGCTGCTGCGCCAGCACCTGCCGCCGGTGACACGCGTCCACGGCGTCGTCGACCACGGCGGTGAGGCACCCAACATCGTGCCCGCGCACACCAGTGGCCGTTTCATGGTGCGTGCCCGCACCACGGATGAGTTGGACACCCTGCGCGAGCGCGTGGTGGCCTGCTTCGAGGCCGGCGCCACGGCCACCGGTGCTCGTCTGGAGGTTCGTCCCCGCGTCCGCTACGCGCACATGGAGCAGGACCCCGAGATCCTCGGGCGTTACCACTCCAACGCCGAGGCACTGGGTCGAAGCTTCTATCCGTTCGCGGAGTCCGGGCTGGGTCCCGTCTCCACGGACATGGGCGACGTCTCCCTGGCGATGCCGTCGATCCATCCCATGATCGGCATCGACTCGCTACCTGCCGTCAATCACCAGCCGGAGTTCACGGCTGCGGCGGCCTCAGCCGCGGGTGATCAGGCCGCGATCGACGGCGCCGTGGCCATGGCCTGGACGGCCATCGACCTGGCTCTCAGCCAGCCACTGCGGGACCGCCTCATCGACGAAGAGCAGCAGCGACGCGCCCGAAGCTGAGACTCCCCCGGCGGGGCGGTCAGCCGGCGCGCAGCACCAGGATGTGCTGGTGCACGATGTTGGGCACGAAGCTGCGCGGATAGCCATAGGGCCGCAGCCGGGTGCCGGCCTGGTACCAGATGAGGTCGCCTTTCGGCACGAAGCCCGCGCGCTCCGCCCGCGCGCAAAGGTCCGCGCCCGTGAAGCGATAGCGACCATCCTGGTATGCGTCACGCACGATGACCGTGGCATAGCGCCGATCGCGCAGCACACGGCGCAGCTGCGCGAGTACCGCCTCCATCCGGTCCAGATACTCGTCATAGCTCCCGCTGTTGGCGATGTCGGCGGACTCCGAGCTGACCATGGCGTAGTCGGTCCGCCGGTTGGCGAATGACTCGGCCAGGCGCCCACCGGCCATGGTCTTGGGCAGCTGCGGGTTATAGGGCGGGTCGGTCGCCACGAAGTCGACCGAGCCGGCCTCGAGGCCCGGCAGAAGGGCCAATGAATCACCGACCTCCAGGCGGCAGCCAGAGGGATCGAAACCGCGCGGGCCGCCCGGGTCGGCGTTGCCCAGATCGGCCAGCTCCGGTCCGGCCCCGTCACGCTGGAGCATGGCGTCGCGCACCACCGAGTCGTAGACCTCCCGCCAGCGTGCTTCCAGCTCGAAGCCGAGTGCGCGCCGTGGGGCACGACAGATGGCCGCCCCCAGCAGCGTTCCCCCCACACCGGCGAAGGGATCCAGCACCAGCTCGTCCCGCTTGGTGAAGAACTCGATGAGCCGCGCCATCAGTCGCGGGGGCTTGTTGGCGCCATGTGTCTTGCGGGCTGCGTGCCCCAGCTCGGAGGGATAGGCCGATGTCCAGAGCGACTTGGTGAAGTACAGCCACGCCTCTCCGGACATCTCGTTCAGGCTGTTGTCGGGGTGGACCAAAGCATCGCTCATCGGCCAAGTATCGACTCCGGCACGCGTATGCTTTCGGCCATGGCGTTCGTGGGGCGCGAGCGGGAACTGGTGGAGCTCGCTGAGGCCCTCCAGCTGGCCGCCGAGGGGGAGATGGGCCGCGTGGTCCTGGCCGGATCCGCGGGCATCGGCATGTCTCGTCTGCTCGACGAGCTGGAGTCCCGCCTGGTCGATGTGCCGGGCATCATCGTGGCGCGCGGCCATGCCACAGAGCCGCGTGCCGCGCTTCCGTACGCGGTCCTGGCCGAGGCGCTGGGCAGCGCGCTGGCCGCCTTGCCCGCCGAGCACTTCGCGGCCGTGGTCGGCCCAGCGACACACGATCTCACGGCCCTGCTGCCAGCCATCGCGCCGCGCCTTGACGCATCGGGCATCAGTCGCCTAGCACCTGCACTGGAAGCCACGGATCAGATCGGGAGTCGCGTGGTCGAGTCCCTGCGTGGCACGCTCGAGCGGCTGGCACAGACGGGCGTGGTGCTGCTCGCGCTGGAGGATCTGCACTGGTCGGATCCGGCCACTCGTCGCTTCGTCGAGTCACTCCAGGACATCACGCATCCGCTCTCCGTCTGCCTCCTGGTCAGCTATCAGCCCGACGAGTTGCATCGGCGACACCCGGCACAGGAGTTCGTGTCGGGACTGCTGCGCGCGCCCGGCGTCCGCATCATCGAGCCCGCGCCCCTCTCCGACGGCGAGCTGACGGCGCTCTGCACCGCGCTCGAGGGTGAGCGGCCCTCGGGCAGTTTCCTGGCGGCGCTCTCGGAGGGCTCACGTGGGAATCCTCTGCTGGCCACGCAGCTCATCACCGCTCGTCGAGCCCTCGAGGGCCTGCGCTTGTCCGACCCCTTCGACGAGGTGCTCAGCGCCCGGCTCGATGCGCTCTCGCCCGGTGCTCTTCGTGCCGTCCGTCTCCTGGCTGCCATCCGCGGCCCATCGACCCGCGCGACGTGCCTGGATCTGGCGCTGTCCGATGGGCATCTCTCCGCGAAGGACATCAACGAGGCCCTGAAGAGTGGCCTTGTGGAAGAGCGCGGTGAGCCGAAGTCCCTGGCCCTCGCCCATGAGCTCTACGCAGAGGGCATCGAGGCCCTGGCTCTGCCGCAGGAACGGCACGGGTACCACATCGCGCTGGCCGGTTCCCCTCATCTTGTCGCGGCCGAGGCGGCGTGGCACTGGACGACCGCCTCCCGCCACGCCCAGGCGCGAGTCGCACATCGCGCGGCTGGGGCGGCCGCCGAACGCCTTGATCCGGGCGAGACCGCACTCTTTCACTACCTGCGCGCCCTGGAGCTGGGCGGGTCGATGGACGACGACGGGTCGGACGGATCCGTCGAGCTGGCGGCCACTCTGTCGGCTGCCGCCCGTGCCGCCGCCGTCTCTGGCTCGTTCCGCCGTGCCGCCGCGTTGGTGCGGCGAGCCATCGACTCTCGGCCCCGCTGGCGGCCGGCCCCGCGAACGGGAGGAAGGCGGCCGGAGGAGACCGACGTTGAGAGGGCGGCGCGACGCGAGGCTTCGCTGCGGCTGGCCGAGCTGCACATCCAGTCCGGCCGTTACCGCTGGGACGGCGGGGACCTGGTGGGCGGCATGTCGGCGCTCCACCAGGCGCTCGAGACCATGCCGCCGGGCCCAGGGCAGGGGCGGGCACGTGCGCTGGCCGTCCTGGCTCAGCACCTGATGATCGACGGTCGCTTCGAGGAGAGTGCTGCACTGGCCGCGGACGCTCGCACGGTGGCGGCGGAGGCAGGTCCCGCGGCGCTCGCCGAGTCGGGCCACGCGACCTGCACGTTGGGTGTCGACACGGCTTACCTGGGGCAGCTCGACCGAGGCCTGGAGCTCCTGGAAGAAGCCACGACGATCGCCCGCAGCACGGGACGCCTCGACGACCTGATGCGGGCCTACGCCAATCGAACCACCCTGCTCGACCTCGACTCGCGGCGGGAACAGGCGCTGGCCGTGGTCAACGAGGGCATCCGGGATGCGCGTGATGCAGGGTTGGGTGCCACATATGGCGCCTTCCTGCGCGGCAACGCGGCGGACATCCTGTTCATGCTCGGGCGCTGGGAAGAGTCCGAGGTCGAGTGCCGGGCTGGCCTGGCCGCCCGCCCGGCCGGCGTCGCCTGGTTCAGCCCCATCCTCTACCTGGGATTGGTGCTCGTCGAGTCGCGCGCGGACGAGGAAGCCGCGCGCCTGGTCGGCCGCACGCTCCTGCAGCTGGAACAGGTGCCGGCCGGCCAGTGGACGGCCCTGGTCCTGCGCACGGCCGTGAGCCTGCTGCTCTGGCGCGGTCAGGTCGATGATGCCGTCACGGTCGCCACCGGTGCCTGGGAGCGGGTCATGGAGACGGACGATGCGGGGCAGATCGCCATGGCGGCCTCGACCTGCCTGGAGGCCGCCGCGCTGCTGGCGGAGATGGCCCGCCAGTCACGGGACTATCCGGCCGTGGCCAGAGCCAGCAAATTGGCCGAGCGTGCGCTGCCGGACGCTGAGCGCGCCGTCGCCGGAAGCCGCCTGCTCGCGACCCTGGGCGCGCGGCGTGAGGCGGAACTTCATCTGGAGACGGCACGGGCGCACCTGGCGCGTCTGCGCGGTCGCCCATCAGCCTCGCGTTGGGCGCGCGTCGCCACTGGCTGGGCGGCCGTGCCGGTGCCCTATCAGGCCGCCAAGGCCCGCTGGTGGGAGGCACTGGCGCTCCTCCAGGCCGGCGACGGACGGCGACCAGCCCTGCGACCACTCATGGAGGCGTGGCAGATCGCCGGTGAGCTGCCTGCTCATCCGCTGCGTCGAGCCCTGGCCGACCTGGCGCGGAGGGCACGCATCGACCTGCCGGGCGGGAGCGATCTCGAGCCGCTGCCCGAGGCGATCATCCGCGTCGTCCCCGAGACAGCGGACGAACTCCTTGGAGGCGAGCCGGCGCGATCGTCCGGGCGAGGACGCGCGCTGGTGCCGGTCGGACCGGGCACGGCCTCGCCGGGACGCTCGGAGACAGCGCGGCTCATCGGCCAGCGGCTGAGCGCGGACGTCGTCGCCGACGGCCTTGTCCGCTTCGGGCTCAGCCCTCGCGAGCTGGAAGTGCTGCGCGTCCTCACCGACGGTCGCACCAATCGAGAGATCGCTGAGCGGCTCTTCATCAGCGACCGCACGGTGGGCGTACACGTCCGTCACATCCTCTCGAAGATGGGCGTCTCCTGGCGAGGGGAGGCGGCGGCCATCGCCATCCGGTCAGGCCTCATCCCGTCGCCGGCAGTGGAAGCCGCTGAGCCTTCGAGCGTCGAGCCTCGGTGACGCGCCATGGCGCGATACCGCAGAATGCCGCACATGAAGACCAGAACCATGTCTCCCTTCCGAGTGGCGCTCTTCGGCGCCGTCACCAGCCTTGTCGTGGCAGCCTGTGGCGGCGATGGCGGAGGCGGGTCCGACTGGACTTTTTATCCGCCCGAACCGGCACCGTCCGGGAGTCCGGCGGGCTCACCAGGTGGCAGCCCCGCCGCGTCGCCCGGTGGCAGCCCGGCCGCCTCTCCAGGTGGCAGCCCGGGAACATCCCCCGGCGGCAGCCCGGGCGCCGGTGACGGCGAGACCGTGGCACTGACCGAGACCGCCTCGTTGCAGATCCTGCGCGAGGGGGAGCAGATCACGGAGCTAGCCCTCACGGAAGGCCAGACCTACACGTTCGAGGTCACCAACGATGGTGGCCTGGAGCACAACTTCTACATCGGGCCTCCCGAGCAGCTGCAGAGCAACGACGTCGCCGGGCTGCCCGGCGTGGCGAACTTCGCCGAGGGCACTGAGAGCTTCGAGTACACCGCCACCAGCGAGACGGCGGGGCTCGAGTTCGCCTGCACGGTCCCCGGCCACTACCAGCCGATGCACGGCGCTCTCGTGATCGAACCCTAGCCCGGGCGACCACGACCTGTGCGCCGGCTCAGCCCGCGAGTCGACCGCGGCGCTCGAGCTCTCGGTGCAGCTCACTGAGGGACGGCAGCACGATGTGAGCCCCGGCCGCGACCAGCGTCGCGGCTGACGCGGCACCGGTGGGCACCCCGATGGCGACCATCGGCGCAGCACGTGCGGCGCGCATGTCCCAGGTCGCGTCACCCACGTACCAGCAGCGGCGGCTCGAAACACCCAGGCGCTCGGCCGCGTGCAGCAACAGGTCCGGGGCCGGCTTGGCCTGCGTGACGCTGGAGCCGTCCACGATGTGTGCGTCGGGTCCGACGCCGAGTGCCCCGACGGACAGCGTCACCTGCGCCGCGCGACTGGAGGTGGCGATGGCCCAGGGCAGGTCTGAAGAAGCCAGTGCGCGCAGGAGCGACACCGCCCCGGGCAGGGACCTGGGCTCCAGGTTGATCTCATCGAAGCGTTCGCCGGCGCGCCGGTCGATGGCCTCTGCTCGATCCTCGGAGAGCCGGCGTCCGCCGACCTCCGCCACCTCTACGGCGAGCCGCTTGCCATCGGCCCCGATGAGTCCTGCCAGATGGTTCCGGTCGACTGCGAAGCCGACCTCCTCGAAGGTCAGCAGCCAGGCTTCTATGCGCGCTTCGACGGTATCGACGAGTGTCCCGTCAAGGTCGAAGATGAGACCATCCGGTTCGGGCAGGTCGCCCGCCACGGCAGACGAGGCCGCGCCACGGCTATCGCCGTCGCTCTCGGCAGCCGTCGGCTCGTTCACTCACGAAGGGTAGCCGCTGGGCGATGGCTCATCTGGGCGCGTCTGGGGGTCGAAAAGGACAGGGGAGGAGTCAACCATCGCTCACACGGCCAGCCATCAGGTCTTCGCTGTGCTGGCGTTCGGCTTCGTGATGGCCAGCCCCTTCATCGCCGCGCTGCTCCAGCGGCGGAGTCTGCTGGGTCCGCAGGGCTCAATGGTCGGCCTCGATCGGTGGCTGGTGCTGCCGGTCGCCACGCTCTCGCTGAGCGTCGGCCTGATCCACGCGGCCGTGGTGGGGGATCACTTCGTCGAGGACAGCATCGCCGGCCTGTCCTTCGTGATGGTCGCCGTGTTCCAGTTGGCCTGGGCCGTGATGTTCGCGAGGCGGCCTCAGCCGCGACTGGCGGCCCTGGGACTGCTGGTCAATGGCTTAGTCGTCGCGGCCTGGCTGGTGACGCGCACCGTGGGCCTGCCCTTCGGCGCCCATCCGGGCATCCCTGAGCCGATGGCCACGCCCGACGTGCTGGCGACCATCTTCGAATTCCTCATCCTGGCTGGCACGGCGACCCTCGTGCTGCCCTCACTGCGCGCTCTGGTCGGGCGGTTGCGAGCCCAGGTCGTCAACGCCGATCTGAGCGTGATCCTTGCGCTGATCATCATCACCATGGTCACCAGCTACGCCATGGCCGACATCTCGATCAACGGCGGCCACGGGATGGTGACCGATCGAGCCACCGTCCAGCCTCCCTGATGGCTAGCGGTCGGGACGCCGCTAGGTGCCCGCGGCGGCCGCCAGTTCCGCGCGCAGGGCGTGGGGCTCCGTCACGGGCAGGCGACAGCTGAAGCCGCGGCAGACATAGGCGGTGGGGCGACCGTCGTGCGACACGCGCCCATGGAGCAGCGGGACAGCGCTGTCGTCCGGAACGTCGCTGAGAGCGACTACCTGGCGAGGCCGGAAGCCCTCGTCGACGATCGCCCGCATGGCGTCTGCACCCGGATCGTCCAGGCGCCCCACGATGGCTACCTCGTCGATGGGACCGAGCGCCAGGTCCAGCGCGATGAGCCATTGGCCGAACGCCGTGGGATAGCGATGGGCGACCGGTGTCACCAGCGCGAGGGCCGCCTCCGCCGCCGTGCGATAGCGCGCCTCGCCGGTCAGCGCGTGGAGCCGCAACAGCACGGTGGCGGCCATGGCGTTGCCCGAGGGCAACGCGTTGTCCTGCAACCCCTTCGGCCGGGTGACGAGCCGCTCGGCATCATCGGCCGTATCGAAGAAGCCGCCGGACGGATCCACGAAGTGGTCCAGCACGATCCCCATGAGATCGCGCGCGGCCCTGAACCAGCGCTCCTCGAAGGTGGCTTCGTAGAGGGCAAGGAGACCGTCCGCCATGTGCGTGTGGTCCTCCAGGACGCCGTTGCCCGTGGCTCGATCATCCTTCCAGGAGCGCTTGAGCCGCCCGGTCGTGCCCAGCAGGCCGGCCAGGATGGCATCCGCCGCGACGGCCGCCGCCTGCCGATAAGGCGCGGCACGGATCCGGTCACCCTGAGCGTCAAGGGCACGCGCGGCCTCAGCCAGAGCCGCGATGGCCAGCCCGTTCCAGGCCGCCAGTGCCTTGTCGTCGCGCGCCGGTTGGGGTCGCGAGCGGCGGCGCTCCAGGAGGCGATGCCGGCCCTCGGCCAGAGTCGCCGCGACCTCCTCAGGACGCAGTCCGAAGGGCTCCGCCAGGTCCGAGTCGCTGCGTACCCGCTGGAGGATCGTGTGGCCCTCCCAGTTGCCTTCATCGGTCACGCCATAGGCGGCCGCGAAGAGCGGCGTGTCTTCCGCGAGGACCTCTCTCATCTCGGCCGCCCGCCAGACGTACGTGGCTCCCTCGACTCCGTCCGTGTCGGCATCCTCGCTCGACGCGAAGGCCCCGTCCGCCGTGGTCAGGTTGGAGCGCAGGTAGTCCAGCGTGGCCAGGGCCACGTCGCGGTAGAGGGCTTCGCCGGTGAGTTGCCAGGCGTGCAGGTAGACCCGCGCCAGTTGCGCATTGTCATAGAGCATCTTCTCGAAGTGCGGCACCAGCCAGGCGGGATCCGTGGCGTAGCGGGCGAAGCCACCGCCCAGGTGGTCGTGGATCCCGCCGGCAGCCATCCGGTCGAGTGATCGCCTGGCCACGGCCAGCGAACGGGAGTCCCCGGAGCGCAGGTGATGGCGGAGCAGCGCCTCGATGGCCATCGACTGGGGGAACTTGGGTGCCCGGCCCCAGCCGCCGTTGGCTGCGTCGAAGCTTCGCTCGAGTTCGGCCGCGGCCGAGTCCAGCGACCAGCTCAGCGTGTCGAGGGCGCCGCTCCCTGCCTCACCCTCTCCCGGGCCACGGACCGAAGTGGCGCCGGTCCGCGCGGAGGTGTCGATGGCCTCCACAAGGCGCTCGCCAGCGGCCTCCACATCGGCGCGGTTCTCCAGCCAGGATCGCTGCACCGCCGCCAGCACCTCGCGGAAGCTGGGCATGCCGTGCCGGCGCTCATCAGGGAAGTACGTGCCGCCGTAGAAGGGCTTGCCATCCGGCGTCAGGAAGACACTCATGGGCCAGCCACCCTGTCCGGTCATGGCCTGCACGGCGTCCATGTAGACGGCATCCAGATCGGGGCGCTCCTCGCGGTCGACCTTGACCGGCACGAAATCGCGGTTGAGCTGCGCTGCGGTGGCCTCGTCCTCGAACGACTCGCGCTCCATGACGTGGCACCAGTGGCAGGCCGCATATCCGATGGAGAGGAAGATCGGCTTCTGCTCGTCTCGAGCCCGCGCCAGGGCCTCGGGACCCCAGGGGAACCAGTCGACCGGGTTGTGGGCGTGCTGCAGGAGATAGGGGCTGGTCTCCGCGGCCAGGCGATTGGTGTGGCGGGGGCTGTCGGACGGCTCGCTCATGGACCTGATGGTAGGGTCCGCCTCGAAGGAGGGCGTTCGATGCGTCGGTCTCGGGGGATCGTTTTGCTTGCACTCGTGGTCGTCGTGGCCACGGCCGGGGGCTGCGCGGCGACGGCGCCGCCTCCCAGCCAGGCGGCCAGCGCGAGCCCGCCCAGTGCCAGAGGCACTCCCGGCTCGAGCGTGGACGCATCGCCGACCGATGCCACAGCTACGCCGCTTTCGCCGAGCGCGGACCCTGTCCTGCCGACAGCTGTGAACACCCATCTTGGGCCGAGCAGCGCGCCCACCCTGGCACCCGGCGGCCGGCTGGCGATCCGCTATAGCGGCACTGTCGGGACGCAGTTCGAAGGTTTCGTCACGGGGCTGTTCGACGACGGCGCCGTGGTCCCGGTACCTGCCTCCGGCGTGATCCAGGCACGACCCTTCACGCGGACCATGGGCGAAGCCATGGTCTCCCTGCGCGTGACCGGCACCATCGTGGCTGGTTCGGGCACGTATCGCGTGGAGATCCTGGGTGGCCACCTGGAAGAGGGCATCTTCGTCGAGGATCAGGTGCTGGCGGTGTCCGAAGCCACCGGCCGTGGCGGCGAGGTTCGCGTTGACTACGGCAACATCGATCTCTGACCAGCGCCCTGGCCACGGACACCACGCGACGTGGTTAGATAGCTCTCACAGCCGGGGGGCGCCAGGGACGCATAGATGGACGACGGACCGGATCCGATCCGGCGCTTGACTCGCCTGGGCCTGACCTCCTACGAGGCCAAGGCCTACCTGGCACTCATCCGCCGTGACTCTTTCACGGCGGCGCAGGTGGCGCGCCAGGCAGCCCTGCCGCGGCAGCGCATCTACGACGTGCTGAGCAGCCTGGTCGAGAAGGGACTCGCCTCGGCGCGCCCGGGCAGCGTCGTGAAGTACGCCGCGACCGCCCCCGAACTGGCCATCGACCGGCTCATCAACGCGCACCGCATGGACCTCGCCGAACTGGAGACCGAGGCGCGCCAGATGGTCGCCGAGATGACTCCAGCGTGGACGGCCGGGCAGGCCGAATCCGACCCTCTCGAGTACATCGAGGTGCTGCGAGACCGGCGCGCCATCAACGAACGATTCGCTGAGCTGCAGGCCTCCGTCAAGCACGAGATCCTGGTCTTCACCAAGCCGCCCTACGCCACGCCGCCTCAGGAGAACGTGGAGGGCCTGGAGGTGACCCGGAGCCACCGCGCTCGAAGCGTATACGAACTCTCGGCCTTCGATGACCCGGCCTTCGTGCGCGGTGTCAAGGCCTTCGTGGCGGCGGGTGAGGAAGCGCGCTTCGTGCCGCAGCTCCCTCTCAAGCTGGTCATCATCGATGAGACCATCGTGATGTTCGGGATGGAGGATCCCATCGCGGGGAGTTCGGACCTGACCATCGTGGTCGTGGAGCACCCCTCCCTGGCCAAGACCCTGAAGCTCGCCTTCGATGCGACCTGGGCGACGGGGCTGACTTTCGAGGAGGCAGAGGATAGACTGGCCGATCGGCTGAGACAGCCGGCCTGAGAAGTGGGGGCGGAACATGCGCATGGTCAGCGGTCGCACCAGACGGAGGCGCGTCTCGGGTGCACTGGCGGCGGCACTGCTTTCGGTGCTGCTGGGCGTCACGGCCACGCTGGCCGCACCTGGGCCGCGGGCGGTCAGCGACACCGGCGCACAGGCGCTCGGGGCCGGGAAGCTGCGCAACGGCCTGGAGCGTCTCGTCCTCGACCCGTCGCTGCTGGATGGGCGCCTGGCCGACCTGGTGCAGGACTACCAGCCCGGCGAGATCCCGGTCTTCGCGCTTCTCAGCGCGCCCAACGACGCGGCCCGGCGAACGGCGCTGCGCGAGAGCGGGGCGCGCGTCCTGCGTTCCTACCGCAGCGTGCCGCTGCTGGCACTCGCCGCGCTGCCGGACGAGATCGGATCGATCGCGGCGCTGCCCTGGGTCCGCTGGCTGGTGCCGGTCGAGGTCACGGGCGTGCTTCAGCACGAGGCCGAGGTCGACCAGAGCGATCCGCCGATCGGAACGGCCGTCGACATGGGCGTACCCGCGCTCTGGGATCAGGGCGTCACCGGCGAGGGCATCCGCATCGCCATCCTGGACACGGGCATGGACCTCCTCCATCCCGACATGGACGACCTCGACTTCCGCCACTGGGGCAACCTGCCCAACCAACCCACGCTCAACGCCCCGAAGGTGGTCGATGCACGCAACTTCAACGGGGGCTGCGCGCCGGCAGCGGGTGGCTTCGATGCGCACGGGCACGGCACGCACGTGGCCGGCATCGCGGCGGGTACCGGTGAAGGTGACCCCACCA
>JALZLU010000304.1 GCA_030858685.1 Chloroflexota bacterium
TAACGGTTGCAGCGGACGGTATCACAGGGCTCCCGCCGTTCATGCGGCTTGACGATGGCAGCCTCAACAGGCACGATACGAAATCGAAACTGGAAACGTAACCGACGATGTTTCGTGGCCATCACACACCCGATAGGAGGGCCCACGCATGACCGACACGGTGCCCGAGACCGAGCGTCGCCTCGACTGGTACCGGTCGATGCTGCGCATCCGACTCTTCGAAGAGAAGGTCCAGGAGCTCTTCATGGCCGGTCAGATCGAGGGCACCACGCACCTCTGCCAGGGTCAGGAGGCAGTCTCCGTGGGCGCCATCGCCGCCATGCGCCCGGGCGATGTCCAGACGAACACCTATCGCGGGCACGGTGAGGCGTTGGCACTGGGGATGGAGTCGGAGACGGCCTTCGCCGAGCTGATGGGCCGCCGCAGCGGAGGGTCGGGCGGGGTGGGTGGGTCGATGCACCTGATCGACTTCAGCAAGGGCAACATCGGTGCCAACGCCATCGTGGGTGCCGGACTGCCCATCGCGGTCGGTGCGGCGGTGGCCTTCCAGATGCAACGCAGGCCGAACGTGGCGCTTTCGTTCTTCGGCGACGGAGCCACCAATATCGGCACCTTCCATGAGGCCCTCAACATGGCCGCCATCTGGAAGGCGCCGGTGGTCTTCATCATCACCAACAACCTGTACGGCGAGTACAGCCCGCTGCGCGCCACGACACCCCTGGACGATCTGGCCAGGCGGGCCGATCCATACGGCATGCCCGGCATCATCGTGGACGGCCAGGACATCGCTGCCGTCCACAGCGCCACCTCGGAGGCCGTCGAGCGCGCCCGCCGGGGCGAGGGCCCGAGCCTGCTCGAGATGAAGACCTATCGCTACCGCGGCCACAGCCGCAGCGACCCGGCCAAGTACCGGCCAGAGGGTGAGCTTGAGCGCTGGCAGGCGCGTGATCCCATCGAGCTACTGGGCAAGGCCATCATCGCGGACGGACTCATCGGGCCCAATGACCCGGTCGAGATCCGCAGCGAACTCCAGGCCGACATCGACGCCGCCGCCGAGCGCGCCGCGACAGCCCCGTTCCCGACCCTCGAGGAGACACGTCCGTATGTCTACGCAGACTGAGACCGCCGATGCCCCGGGGGCGAGGTCGACCACGGAGCTGACCTACCGGGAAGCCATCAACGCAGCACTCGACGATGCCCTTGCCGCCAACGAGTCCGTCCTGCTCATGGGCGAAGACGTGACGGCTGATGGCGGCGTCTTCAAGACGAACACCGGCCTGGTCGAGAAGTACGGCACGGAGCGCATCCGCAACACGCCGATCTGCGAGAACGGCTTCATCGGCGTCGCACTGGGCATGAGCCTGGTGGGGATGCGGCCCATCGTGGAGATCATGTTCGCCGACTTCCTGCCGACGGCCGGCGACGCCATCGTCAACCAGTTGCCGAAGTACCGCTACATGTCGGGCGGCCAGACCTCCGTACCCGTGACCATCCGCGCGATCTGCGGCGCGACGGGCCGCTTCGGCACGCAGCACAGCGCCACCGGGGAGAGCTGGTTCATGCACCTGCCGGGCCTGCGCGTGGTGACGGCCTCCTCCCCGGGCAGCGCCTACGGCCTGCTGCGCGCCGCCATCGACGACTCCAACCCGGTGCTCTTCTTCGAGCACAAGGGGCTCTACGGACGCAAGGGCACGGTCAGCCGTGGAGAGATCGCCGAGATCGGCCAGGCCGCGGTGCTGCGTCCGGGCAGCGACGTGACCATCGTGGCCACGCTGCTCATGGTCGAGCGTGCCCTGGCAGCTGCCGAGCAGCTGGCTGTGGAAGGCATCGACGCCGAAGTGATCGACCTGCGCTGGCTCCGACCGCTGGACCTGCCGGCCGTTCGCAGCTCCGTCGACAAGACCGGTCGCCTGGTGATCGTGGAGGAACAGGTCCACGCAGCCGGCTGGGGTGCCACGATCGTCAGCGAGCTGACCATCGGCGGCGTCCGCTGGGCCAGCGCTCCGCGTCGGCTCAGCCTGCCTGACGACCTGCCCATCCCGTACACGCCGACGCTGGAGGATCAGGTCCTGCCGGCAGTGGAGGAGATCGTGGCCGCCGCTCGTGCGAGCCTCGGTCGATGACAACCACGGCCGGGCCGACTCCTGCGGTCCGCAAGGACCTGGGACGCGACTCGCTGATCATCGAGCGCATCGAGACCCTCGCGCTGCGCGCCCCACTCGGCAGGCGCTTCTCGGGTAGCGCCTACAGCATGGACAAGCGCTGCACCATCGTCATCCGGCTGACCACTGCCGACGGCGTGACCTCCGAGGTCTACGCCGGCGACACGGACGCGGAGCAGGCGCTCATCGTGGGCATCATCCACGACGAGCTGGCGCCGCGCCTCATCGGCCGCTCGGCCAGCGATCCCGAGGGCGCCTGGTTGGCCATGGAGCCGTCCACCAACGACATCCTGCGCGACCGTGGCCTGTCGCTGCAGGCCATCGCCTGCCTGGACACCGCTGTCTGGGACGTCTTCGGCCGCGCCGTGGGGCTGCCACTCCACCGCCTGTGGGGAAGCGTCGCCGACGCCATCCCCATGAGCATCATCGGCGGCTATTACCACCTCTCCCTCGATGAGGTGCGCGTGATGCTCGAGCGCTACGTCGAACAGGGCTTCGCCGGCATCAAGTTCAAGGTCGGCGGCAAGACCCCGGCCGAGGATGCGGCTCGCGTCCGCGCGGCCCGTGAAGCGGCCGGACCGGCCTTCGCCATCATGGTCGACGCGAACCAGGGCTACGACCGGGCCGATGCGGTGGAGTTCGGGCATCTCGTGGGAGACCTGGACATCCGCTGGTTCGAGGAGCCCTGCCGCTGGACCAACGATCGGCGCTGGATGCGGGACGTGCGATATCAGACGGGCATCCCGGTCTGTGCCGGGCAGAGCGAGACGACGCTGCGCGGCGTCCGGGACCTCATCGTCGATGGCGCCATCGATGTCTCCAACTTCGATGCTTCGTGGGCCGGCGGTCCGACGATCTGGCGCAAGGCCGCCGGCCTGGCCGCCGCGTTCGGGGTCCAGCTAGGTCACCACGAGGAGCCACAAGTCGCCTCGCACCTGCTGGCGAGCGTGCCTGACCACACCTTCGTGGAGTGTTTCGACGAGGAGCGCGACCCGTTCTTCTGGCGCTTGTCCGACATGTCGGCGCGCGTGGCGAACGGCGTCTACACGCTGCCCGAACGGCCGGGCTTCGGCATCGAGCTCGATCTCGACTATGTGGCGCGCCACACGGTCGATCAGCGAGCCACCGACCGTCGCTCCCTGGGCTGAGTCACCGATGGCATCGGTGACCGGCTTCTTCCACGGCGGGATCACCGTCAGCGATATGGATCGGGCCCTGGTCTTCTACCGTGAGGGGCTGGGCCTGGAGCAGGCCTTCGACCGGATCCTGGATGCGCCTTACCTCAAGGCCGTGCTGGGCCTGACCTTCGACCATATCCGGGCCGTGTACCTCCGCATCCCGGGCGGCGGCTTCGTGGAACTGTTGCAGTACGCCGGCATCGAGCGCCTCAGCGCGGCCTCGCGCCCGTGCGATCCCGGTGCCGGGCACCTGTGCCTGTATGTCGATGACGTGGAAGCGTTGTATGACCGGCTGGCGGGACTCGGCTTCAAGGCCCGCTCTGAGGGCGTGGTCGATATCACGGCCGGGCCCAATCAGGGGGCACGCAGCTGCTACATGGCCGATCCCGACGGCTATGCCGTGGAACTCTTTCAGAAGCCTTCGTAAGGAGGGACTCGATGCGCCGACCGATCGACACGCTGGCCTCGGGACTGGGTCATCCCGAGGGTCCTGACATCCTGCCCGACGGCCGGGTCGTCATGGTCGAGACGTACACCAGCAAGCTCATCGCCTGGTCGGTGGCACGCGGCATCCACGACTACGCGGACTGCGGGGGAGGACCCAACGCCTGCATGCTGGGTAGCGACGGGGCGGTCTACATCACCCAGAACGGTGGCACCGTGGGTGCCTGGAAGGCCGAGGTGATGGGCCGGCCGTCCATCCAGAAAGCCTGGCCCGATGGGCGGGTAGAGGAGGTGGCCGCGGAGGTCGACGGCATCAAGCTCCAAGCGCCCAACGACCTCACCTTCGGGCCTGACGGGAGGCTCTACTTCACCGACCCGGCCGATTACCTGCCCCACGATCGCAAGCCGGGCCGCGTCTTCGTCCTTGAGCCGGACGGGACGGGCGAGCTGCTGGAGGAGCTGCCACGGGCCTATCCCAACGGCATCGTGGCCGAACCGGACGGCTCCATCGTGTGGGTCGAATCCTATGAGCGCGGCGTCTACCGTCGCCGGCCCGGTGGCCGCTCGGAGCAGATCGCACAGCTGCCCAAGGGCCACATCCCGGACGGCCTCAAGGTCGCCGCCAACGGCGACCTGTGGGTCACGGCCTTCATGGCTGGCGGCGTCGACATCCTGGCACCCGACGGCACGCCGAGGGACTTCCTGGAGACCGGCGGCGTGCCCCTCAACTGCGTCTTCCACGAGGGCGCGCTGCTCATCACCGACTTCGGAGACATCACGGAGATCACCAGCGACGCGCCGATGGACGGCCGCCTCTGGCGGGTCGACGTGGGCGTCCAGGGGATGCCCCTGTTCCGCGGCGCCATCGCCGCGCGCTCCTAGCCTCAGCTCGAGGTCAACCAGTCCGGCCGGTCGTGGATGCCCAGGATGGTCCAGACACCATCGACCACGATGGTCTGGCCGGTGATGTAGGCGGCGTCCGGCGAAGCCAGGAAGAGCACCGTACCGGCGATCTCGTCCGGCGTCGCCAGGCGACCCAGAGGGATCTCGGACAGGATGGAATCAAGCTTGATGGAGCCGTCGCGCAGGCCCTGTTCCACGAGCGCGGTCCGGGTCGAGCCGGGAGCCACCGCGTTGACCCGGATACCGAGCGCGGCGACCTCCACGGCCATCACCCGGGTCAGGCTCATCATCGCCGCCTTGGCTGCCGAATAGGGACCGCGCCCAGGCAGCGCGATGAGACCCGCCACCGACGCGACTTGAACGATGGATCCGCCGCCTCGCTGGCGCATCGATCCGATGGCCAGAGCGCTGCAGTGGAAGGTTCCCATCAGGTGGGTCTGGATGACCTGCTCCCATACCAGGGGGTCGAAGGTCTCGGTCAGGCCCACGCGCTGGATCCCGGCGTTGTTGACCAGGATGTCCAGACCGCCCTCGTCGTCGGCGATGGAGGCGAAGAACGCCTCGACGGAAGTCCGGTCAGAGACGTCGCAGCGCACGTAGCGCGTGTTCTCCACGGGCGACTCTGGGTCGCCTGGATCGGCCACCACGGCTCTGGCGCCATCAGCCACCGCGCGTCTCACGATGGCCTCGCCGATGCCACGGGCGCCGCCAGTCACGACGATGACCTTTCCCTCTAGCCAGCCGCCCATCTCGCCCTCCCGGGAGCGCCTTCGAGACGCTGCGTCACGTATCATTGCAACCGTTTCCGGTGAGGATACCGAGGTGGAGGCAGCATGGG
>JALZLU010000343.1 GCA_030858685.1 Chloroflexota bacterium
GGCACCGTCATCGGCGCCGTGGTGGGCGCCCTCATCATCCAGGTCATCACCACCGGGATCCTGTTCCTTGGTGTCGATGTCAGGTGGAGCACCTTCGTCACTGGCGCCGTGATCATCATCGCGGTCGCCGTGGACCAACTGGTCCGTCGCCAGCGAGAGCGGCGGACCCGCGACGCGGTCGACCTGGGGTGAGGTCGAGCGATGTCTGGACCCGAGAGGAGGCACGGATCCGAGCGATGCAAAGGGCACCGTCCATCAAGCGACAAGGCCGCCCGAGCGGCAACCTGAGGAGGAACGGATGATCACTTCGAAACGACGCTGGCTCGCCCTTCCGGCGACCCTGGCGATCCTGTTCGCGGCCTGCACCGGGACCGGTACACCGACCACCGCGCCCGTCACGAGCGATCCCGCACCGACCGCACAGGCATCGGACGCGCCGGCAACCGATGCGCCCGAGTCCGACGCGCCCGAGTCCGACGCGCCCGCCACATCGCCTCCGGCCGAGAGCGAGGCTCCCGAGTCCATCAGGATCGGGTTCGTGACCCATGTCCTGGGTGATCCGTTCATCGAGCAGATCATCGACGGTGCCGAGGCCGCCGCCGAGGATCTGAATGTCGAGCTCCAGGTCACCGGTCCGGAGGGCGGCGACGCCGATGCACAGCTGATGGCGGTCCAGTCCCTGGTCGCCTCCGGCGTCCAGGGCATCGCCACGTCCGTGCCGGGCGAGTCCATGGCCAGCGGACTCAATGAGATCATCGCTTCGGGCACCCCCATCGTTCAGTTCAACCTGCTGGCCACCTCGGTCGATGCGCCGTACGTGGGCGAGCGCTCCGTCGAGAGCGGCCGCGTCCTGGGCGAAAAGGTGCTCGAACAGATCGGCGGCGACGGTGCCACCGGCCAGGTCATCATCGGCAACTGTTTCCCGGGCTTCCCGGTGCTCGAGAATCGAGCCATCGGCGTCCAGGAGTCCTTGGCAGCAGCTCCCGGCATCGAGATCCTGGGCCCCTTCGACGTGAAGGTCGCGGCCAACGAGAACTACGCCGCCTGGGAGGCGCTTCTCGCGGCAAACCCTGAGGCCGTGGCACTGGTCGGCCTCTGCGCTCCGGACGTCACCAGTCTGGGCCAGCTCCAGGAAGCCAGCCCGGGCTCCGAGTTCGTGGCCGGCGGGTATGACCTGACCGAGGGCAACCTGGCCGAGATCAAAGAAGGCTTCGCCGACGTGAGCCTGGGCCAGACGCCCTTCATGCAGGGCTACCTGCCCATCAAGATGCTGGCCGACACCATCCGCGGCGAGACCGACGTCGACCTCTCAGAGGGCGGCTTCCTCGATGCGGGCACGGAGATCGTGACCGCAGACAGCGTCGAGGAGCCCTTCGACCTGCCGCCCCTCACCTTCGAGGAGCTGGAGGAGCTCGCGGCGTCCCCCGAGGCGACCCGCGAGTACTACCAGCCGCTGGTCGATGGGCAGATCGCGAACTGGGCCGAGAACGTCGAGCCCATCGAGAACGAGTCGCAGTAGGTCAGGTCGACGGTCATGGCCATGGGACCGGTCAGCGCATCGACGCCGGCCATCGCTGTGTCCGCCCTGCGCAAGGCGTACGGCGGGATCCAGGCCCTCGTGGGCGTGGATCTCGCCATCGAAGCCGGCACCGTGCACGCCGTGGTTGGTGAGAACGGTGCCGGCAAGTCCACCCTCATGAAGATCCTTGCCGGCGCCGTCCAGCCCGACGCCGGCGAGCTCAGCATCGGCGGAGAGCCGGCCCGCCTGGCCTCCCCCGCTGACGCTCGGCGCCTTGGGGTAGGCATCGTCCACCAGGAGTTGAGCCTCTTCCCGCAACGTTCCATCCTGGCCAATCTCTTCCCTGACCGGCAACCCACCAGGTTCGGCCTGGTGGATCGGGCCGCCATGCGTCGCGAAGGGGCCTCGGCACTGGCGCGACTGGGACTCCAGGCCGACCCGGAGGCGGCGGTCGGCGAACTGGGCATCGCTGAACGCCAGTTGGTCGAACTCTGCCGTCTGCTCATCGAGCGGCCGCGCGTGCTCATCCTCGACGAACCCAATTCGGCCCTCAATGAACGCGAGACACGGCGGCTCTTCGCCGTCCTGCGCGAGCTGTCCGCTGACGGCATCACCATCATCTACGTGTCGCACCGTCTGGAGGAGGTCTTCGAGATCGCCGACCGCATCACGGTCATGCGCAACGGCGCCGTCGTGGCCACCGTCGAGCGGGCGGCCACGACCATGGGCTGGGTGGTGGAGGCCATGGTGGGCACCTCGCCGGCCGAGCTGTTCCCGCCTCGCAGTGGCCGCCCGCCCGCGACCGATGGGCCCAGTCTCGTCGTGCGCGGCCTGACCGTGGACAGGGAGTTGAGCGACGTGTCCTTCGAGGCGCGACCGGGCGAGATCATCGGCTTGGCCGGGCTTGAGGGATCAGGCGTCGCGACCCTTCTCGGCGTGCTGTACGGCACGCGCCGGGCCAGCGCGGGCGAGATCACCTTTGCCGACGGCCGGGGAGCGCCCGCCTCGCCCACCGTGGCCGCGCGTCGCGGCATCAGCCTCGTGCCGGCCGATCGCCGTCATCAGGGGCTGATGCTCGAGGCGGACGTCGAGGCCAACATCGCGCATGTCGCGGTGGGGACGCTACCCGCGCGCCGTCCGTGGCTCGACCGCAGCGCGATGCGTGCCGCCGCGCGGCGTCAGATTGCCGGGCTGCGCATCCGTGCGGACGGTCCCAGCACGATCGTCGGGCGACTCTCAGGCGGGAACCAGCAGAAGGTCGTCGTCGGCAAGTGGCTTGAGGTCTCGCCCTCGGTCTTCCTGCTGGACGATCCCACCCGAGGCGTCGACGTCGGTGCCAAGCGCGAGGTCTATCGCCTCATCCGCGAGCTGG
>JALZLU010000375.1 GCA_030858685.1 Chloroflexota bacterium
GATCGACCTCCGGACGCGCGCTCGCCACCTGTACCGCCTCGGCCAGCCGGCCTGGTTCTTCCGTCGTGACGCGGGTCTCATCGAGCGCCGTGGACTCGGGGACCGCCACCACCAGACCCAGCCGGGCAATGCCGCCCGCGATGCGGCTGATGTCGGGATGGTCGAGTGAGAGAGGATGGATGCCCAGCGACAGCACCACCGCGGCACGTGATGCGTCCGCCGTCGCGTCCGCCGGCAGGTAGATGTCCAGGCGGTCGGCGGGGGCGGAGGCGTAGGTCGTGGTGACTCTGCGCGGCGCCGAGGTCGTGGCCGAAAGTGGCCGCGCGCCGAACTCCAGCAGCTCCGCCAGCAGCCCAGCCGAGCGGACGGCCGTCGCGAAGGGCGGCACGGCCACGAATGCCACGCCCACCAGAACGGCCACGACGACCAGCGTCACGAGGAGGCGAACGAGCACCCGCGGCAGCCGGATCATCGGCGCACGATAGCCGCTGCGGCCCGCTCGGCACCTCTCAGCGGCGGAACGGCGCTATCGAGCTCGCTGCCAGGACTTGCCTTCCGACGCGACGGACGGCGCGTGCACCATCTCGACCTGCTGCATCGCACGCAGGTCCCGTGCGCCGAGTGCCGCCATCGACCCGCGCAACGCTCCCAACAGGTTCTCCGAGCCGTCCGCCACGGACGCTGGCCCGAAGAGGATGCGCGCCATGGGCCCTGCGGTCCCGACGCGGATGCGGGTCCCACGCGGGAGCGTCGGTGAGGGAGCGGCCATGCCCCAGTTCGTGCCGCGTCCCGGAGCCTCCGACGCGCGCGCCAGCGGCGAGCCGAGCATCAGCAGATCGGCCCCGGCCGCCACGGCCTTGGCCAGCTCACCACCGCGCCGCATGCCGCCGTCGGCCACCACCGATACGTAGCGACCGGTGTCATCGAAGTAGGCGTCGCGTGCTGCGGCCACGTCCGCGATAGCCGTGACCTGCGGCACGCCGATGCCCAGCACCTCGCGAGTGGTGCACGCCGCGCCCGGTCCCACACCCACGAACACGGCCGCCACGCCCTGACCCATCAGCTGATACGCGGCCTCGTAGGAAGTCGTGTTGCCGACCGCAACGGGGATGCCCATCAGGCGTGTGAACTCGGACAGTTCCAGGGGGTCGTAGCCGGACGCGAGGTGGCGCGCCGAGGAGACCTGTGACTGGACCAGGAACGCATCGGCGCCCTGCTCGGCGCAGAACGGTCCCCAGCGTCGAGACGCGTTCGGCGTGGCGGCCACGACCAGCGGCGATCCGGCCGCCCGCATCTCCGCCATCCGCCGTGCCACCAACTCCTCACGGACCGGTTCAGCGTACGCCGACGTCAGCAGTTCCTGGACCTCGCCGTCCGGCACGGAGGCGATGCGCTGCAGCACGGCCTGAGGGTCGTCATAGCGGGTCTGCAGACCCTCCAGGTTGAGCACCGCCACCCCACCCAGTCGCGCCAGCTCTGCCGCGGACCGGACATCCACCACCGCGTCCATGGCCGAGGCAAGGATGGGGATGGCCAGCGGAAGCCCGCAGAAGACGGCGGACAGATCGACTTCCGAAGGCTCGACCGTGTCGGTGCCGGGCGCCAGCGAGACGTCGTCGAAGCCGTAGGTCGGTCGGAGGTCGTCGGCGCGGGAGGCCCGACGCGGCGCGACCCGGCCTTCGGCTCGGTCCGCGGCCGGCGGTCGCTCGGGGGTCGGTGTTGCCTGCGGCACGGGCGGTCGATCGCTCCTCGGACTGGCGTTACGTGCGCCTGCACGGCAGTATACCGACGTGCAGGCCACCTCCGACGGACCTCTGGACGGCGCGCAGCCCCGTGTCACGCTCGAGGACGAGCCACTCGTGGGGCTCGACGAGATCCGCGCCGCTGCCGATACGTTGCGGGGTATCACGGTGCGCACGCCCCTCCTCCGCTTCGGACTGCCGCTCCCGAGCGACCCGCAGGGTCGGACGCGCGCCTGGCTCAAGCCGGAGAACCTTCAGCCCATCGGCGCGTTCAAGCTACGTGGCGCGTACAACGCACTGTCCCGCCTCTCTGGTGAGCAGCGTGCCCGGGGCGTGGTGACGGCTTCCAGCGGCAACCACGGACAGGGCGTGGCGCGCGCTGCACGGCTGTTGGGCATGAGAGCCGTGGTGGTGATGCCTTCCGACACTCCTCAGGTCAAGGTCGGCGGTGTGGAGAGCGATGGAGCCGAGATCGTCCTGGTCGGTCCTGCCAGCGCGGAGCGCATCGGCAGAGCCAGGGAGATGGCTGAGAGTGACGGATTGGCGTTCATCCACTCCTACGATCACCGCGACATCATCAGCGGCCAGGGCACAGCCGGCCTGGAGATCGCCGAGGACCTCACGGAGCTGCAGGACGCGCCGGGCGGCGCCTTCCCGGCCGGCCCCTTCACGGTCCTCGTGCCCATCGGCGGCGGCGGCCTCGCGTCGGGTGTCGCCACCGCCGTGAAGTCCATGCGGCCGGACGCCACGGTGCTGGGCGTGGAGCCGGCTTTCGCCGCCGACGCCCGTCAGTCGCTGGATGAGGACCGCATCGTGAGCTGGACGCCGGAGCAGGTCGCGCGGACGAGTGCCGACGGGATGCGTACCACGGCCCTGGGACAGCTCACCTTCCGGCATCTCCGACATTGGCTGGACG
>JALZLU010000376.1 GCA_030858685.1 Chloroflexota bacterium
CAGCGCGGCTCTGCCGCGCGCTTCTCGCCCGCCGCGCCCTCGCCGCGCTAACCTCGACCCATGGCCATCCCCCCGTCAGCTGGCTCGGACCTGGAACGCGCGCGGCTGCCCCTGCTGATCGCGAGGCGCCGCACGCTGTCCCTCATCTCGATCGCCCTCGTGACCGTGCTGGCCACTGGCGCCGGCATCGCTCTGACACAGCCTCCAACGCAGGATCCAGACCTGGGTGGCCTGCCGCCCTGGCATGAGCTCGACCGGCGTTGGGGCACGTATCTCTCGGAGCGGGAGTGGGGCACCCCGCGCGAGGACGTGGGTGGCAACGGTTGGGGGCGGACCTGGACGACCGCCTCGGACGAGGAGTACCGCTACTTCGATGACGGGATCGCCGGCATCTCGGACGAAGATGGCGAGTTCCGGATCGGTTGGGCCTTCTGGGACGGCAAGCAGCCTCGTGTGACGGAGCGCCTGAACGGCGCCAGCAATCCGCAGGGCGAGCACGGCGAGAGCATCCTGGAAGATCGGGTCTTTCACGAGAGCAGTCCCACCCACTCGTACGGGCGGATGACCTATCGCTATCCCTTCGAGGAGCCTCGCTTCTCCATCGAGCTGGAGTCGGCGAAGCTCGACTCGGGGACCCTAGTCCTGCGGGCGACCGTCAGCAACACCAGCGCCGACCCGGGGACACTCCACCTGGTCCTCAAGGGCTGGATGACAGATGACGCTTCGGTGACTGCCGAACCCGGCGCGCTGTTGCTCAACGGTGAGTCATCGCGCGTCGCGATCGCCGGCGGCGACTCGGACGACTGGCTGCTCACCTCGGACCGATCGGCGCTCGACGAGCTCCTGCGCGGCCCCGGTCTCCACGGCGGCGGCAGCGGCCACATCGGCCTGCTCTCGTATGAGCTGGGAATGGCGGCCGGCGATTCCCGTTCGGTGGTCATCGGCATCGCTGAGTCGACCGCAACAGAGACCGACGACTCGGCGGTGGCCAGGGCGCTGGCCGGGCTAGAGCGTGCAACAGAGGTGCTCGACCTGCGTGCCCGTGAAGCCACCCAGCTGTTCACCAGCGACGTCAGCACCCACGAGCCGCTCTACCGACAGGCACTGATGAGCCTGCTCTGGAACGAGTCCTTCTACCGCTGGGACGGCACCACCGGTGTGGCACCCGAGTGGGAGGGCCGGGTCGATGCGCGCGATGTCCTGATCATGCCCGACAAGTGGGAATACCCTTGGATCGCTTCGTGGGACAGCGCCTTCCACGCGGTCACCGCAGCGCTCATCGACCCCCAGCTTGGCGCCGATCAGTTGCGCTTCCTGCTCTCGGACCGCTGGCAGCAACCCGACGGGCACATCCCCTGCGCGGAGTGGGTGATGGACGTGGAGTGCCCGCCGATATTCGCCTGGGCGACCTGGGAAGTGTTCCAGGCCGGTGCGGACCGGGCGTTCCTGGAGGAGGTCTACCCGGCACTCCAGCGGCAATACGACTACTGGTGGGCGGAGCTGGCCATCGGGCCGCGCGGCCTCTTCACCGGTGGCTTCATGGGTATGGATAACCTGCCCCGACCGAACGCGGCGGCCCAGGCCGATGCCTCAGGGTGGATGGCCCTCTTCGCCGCCGACCTGGCGGCAATCGCCGACGAGCTGGACGACCCTGCCGCCGCAGAGCGCTACCGCGCGGACCGCACGGTTATCGCGGACGCCGTCAACGCCCATCTGTGGGATGACGACCGCGGCTTCTACTTCGACCGGGACACCCGAAGGGAGCGCCTCTTCACGGTCCGTTCCTACACGGGCCTTGTCCCGCTGGTGGCGGGGATCGTGCCACCCGACCGCCTGCCACGCATCCTGGACGCGTTGCGCGATGAGGACGTGTTCCTCTCCCCGGGCGGGATACGCAGCCTGGAAGCCTCGAGTCCCGTCTACGAACCGGGCTACGCCGGGCGAGGCATCAACTCCAACTGGTTGGGGCCCGTCTGGTTGCCGCTACAACTGCTGCTGGTCGACGCGCTCGTAGAGGCCGACCCCACGCTGGCGGCGGACATCCGGCAGCGGGTCGTGACGAACGTGGAGCGGGAATGGCTGGCGACGGGCCGGCTCTGGGAGTACTACGACGGCGATTCCGGCCAGGGGCTGGGCGCCGACGCGCAGGCCGGGTGGACGGCGGCCGTGGCCAACCTCATCGCGGACGGATGGGGCGCGGTTACCCCGGAGCCGATCGGGACGGTCCAGGCATCCTCTCCCGAGGCTTCACCCAAGGCAACGGCCGACACGGCCTCTCCCACAGGGATGGAGACGACGAACCCGGTCTTCGAGGGATCCGTCGCGGAGGTGCGGAGCCACCTGGCATCACTCCTGCTCGACCGGACGTCACGCGACTACTGCGTGATCGACCATGCGAACGAGTACGAGCTGGAGGCTCTACAGCGCGAGGCCGCCCGCGTCACCGAGGGCACCGGTCCCGCTCCACGCCTCTTCGATGGACGGTATTTCCTTGGAGGGCGCGAGGAGGCGATCGCCGCGTTCGGCGGCACGGAGCTGCTCGCCTCATCGGGCGGCGCCGCCTGGTATCTGGCCCCACAAGAGGAGAGGACGATGCCAGGACTTCATGGAGGCGTCCTGCTGGTCGCCGTCAGCCTGATGGAGTTGGAGTCGGCCGACGGCAGGCCAGTCTGGTGGCGCAGCGAGGACTACGTCGCCGTCGAACCCGAGTGCTCTCCCGTGGAGTGATCTCGACTATCCCGCGCTAGCGCTCCGTTGCGCTGATGCGGTAGATGGCCCCGGCGAAGTCGACCAGGT
>JALZLU010000385.1 GCA_030858685.1 Chloroflexota bacterium
CCGGTGTTGCGGCTCCAGCTTGGGCAGAGCGACTTCACCTCCTTCCCCGACTCGGTGGACAGCGTCCAGGCGCTGAACCTCATGAATGAGAAGTTCCCCGGAGGATCCACGCTGAGCCTCCAGGTCGTGGTCACCCAGGCGGACGAGCCTGCCACGCAGACGGCCATCGAGTTGATGTCCGAGCGCATCCTCGCGCTCGAGGGGATCAGCGGCCCGGTCGAGGCGCAGCCCTCAGCCGACGGGTCGGTGGCGATGATCTCCTACGTCATGGCCGGCAGCCAGAACGACCTGACCAACCGGGACATCGTGCGCGAGGTGCGCACGGAGGTGGTGCCCGATGTCTTCGGCGGTCTGCCGGGCGTGGAGGCGCTGGTCACCGGCGATGCCGCCTTCACGGCGGACGTGGTCGGTTTCTACGAGGCGGGCATGCCGCTGGTCTTCCTGTTCGTGCTGGGCTTCTCCTTCGTGCTGCTGTTGGTGGCCTTCCACTCGGTGGTCATCCCGCTGAAGGCGATCCTGCTCAACCTCCTGGCCACGGGCGCTGCCTATGGCCTGCTGGTGCTCGTCTTCCAGGAAGGCTGGGGAGCGGAGCTTCTAAACGTGAGGCCGGGCGTCATCGAATCCTTCGTGCCGGTCTTCATCTTCACCATCCTGTTCGGGCTATCGATGGACTACCACCTGTTCATCCTCACGCGCATCAAGGAGGCGCGGGATCGAGGCCTCGATTCGGACGCGGCGGTGGCGCGCGGCATCACCATCACGGCCGGCACCATCACCAGCGCGGCGGCCATCATGGTGGCCGTCTTCGCGGTCTTCGTGACCCTGGAGCTCTCCATCATCAAACAGCTGGGCTTCGGGCTGGCGGTGGCCGTCTTCCTGGATGCCACGGTCATCCGCAGCGTGCTGCTGCCATCATCGATGCGCCTCCTGGGCGACTGGAACTGGTGGATGCCGCGCTTCCTGAGCTGGATCCCGCGCATCACCATCGAGGGAGCGTCGGACGAGCCGGAGAGCGGCGCGGAGGGCGAGCCGCAAGGTGAACCATCGTCAGGTGGCGTCACCCCGGTCGGGTCGCAGGCGTAGCCGCCGAAACAGCTGGGCGTTGGCGGCCACGACTATGGTGGAGAGGATCAGCCGTCAAGAGGCCACCAGGAGCCCAGTTGCATGGGACGCGGCCCCCGTCAGGAAGCGGTCAAGCGGGCCACGAACCCCACGCATCGCGCGCCGCTCATTCCTCCTCCTCGATCACTCGGAGGAAGCGGCGCACGTCCTCCAGCCAGTCCTCGTACGTGCTCGGCGGCTGATCGTCGTAGAGGATCGCGCCGACGCCCTCCTTAAGTTCGTCCGAGAGGTGGGTTTCAGCGCTGGCCAGGAATGGTGAGACCTCGCACTGGCCCACGAGCCCGAGGGCGCGAAGACGCGTATTCATATCGCTGGTGACAACGACGAGCGCCTGGATCTGCAATGACGAGGCGGCTTGACCGGGATCCATGTCGGGATCGCGGATGATGGGCACGATGCGTCGGTCCATTTCTCGAGCCCATTCCTCGGCGAGGTCCGGACAGGTCGTCGCTACAAAGGAATGTCGAGGTTTGCAACCGCCTACCTCGCTGGAGATCCCGGCGCACACCGTCTGTGTCGGCGATCCTTGGGCGGAAGGTTGACAAGCAGCGAACATGCTCATGAGCGCGACCAACGCAAGCAGCCGAGGCGAGCGGAGGAAGCTCAAGATGGTGACCCCGGCGCGTGGAAGATGGTGGTGACCACTCGCGGAGCGTCGGCCCGAGGCGCCCAGCGTAGCGGTCGAGGCACGCGCCGCCGGTCGCGGTCGCAGCAGCCATGACCGTTGAGAGCCACCGAGACCGTTGTAAGGTGTCCATCCGGCTAAGTCACGCATCGAGAGGACCGTGTATCCATGGCATCGAATGGGCCAGGAGCGGATCTCGTCAGGCGGCTACTGGCTTGGGCGGCGCTCTCTGGGGCAGGCATGGCACTCGGGTTTGTCGCGGCGCTCCTCGTAGGGATCGACTTCAAGGGCATTCTGCCGCCCTTCGGCCCGGAGGATGACGACACCGCGCGCGAGTTCGTTCCTGTTGCCCTCATGTATGGGACCTGGGGGATCGTGACCGTCGCGGTCAGCACGGTCGCTTGGCGCCACGTCTCGCGCCGGCAGGGTTGACCGAAGGCGGTATCTGGTCTCGAGCGGCAGTTCAGGCCACCAGCAGCCGTGGTCGCCGCATCCATGCCCAGGTCGCTTCGGCATCGGCGGGTCGGGCGAAGAGGTACCCCTGGGCAGCTTCGCAGCCCAGTGATCGGAGTACGGCGGCTTGTGCCTCCGTCTCGACGCCCTCCGCCACGGTCGTGATGCCCAGGTCCTTGGCCAGGCCCGCCACGGCGCGCACGATGGCCTGATCGCGGGGGTTCTCCAGCCCGTGCACGAAGGACATGTCGATCTTGAGCATCGAGGCGGGAAAGCGCTTCAGGTACAGCAGCGACGAATAGCCTGTGCCGAAGTCATCGATGCTGATGGTCGCGCCCAGCTCGATCAGGCGGCGGATGCAGTCGGAGACCGGCTCGGCCTCTTCGACGAGCACGCTTTCGGTGACCTCGATGGCCAGGCTGCTGGGCACCAGTCCTGACTTCTGGAGCAGTGACTCCACGAGCACGTGGAACGAGGGGTCCATCAACTGCCTGGCTGAGACGTTGACGCAGACCGGCACACAGAAGCCGCGATCCTGCCACGCGGCGACCTGCGCCACGGCTTCGCGCAGCACCCACTCGCCCAGCGGCACGATCAGTCCCGACTCCTCGGCGAAGGCGATGAACTCCGCCGGCGCGAGGAGACCGCGTTGCGGATGTTGCCAGCGGACGAGGGCCTCGACGCCCACCGTCTCACCGGTGACCAGGGAGACCTGAGGCTGGTAATGCAGGCGCAGCTGGCCTCCTTCGATGGCCGCGCTCAAGGCGGCCTCCGTGTCGAGGCGCGCCTTGGCTCGCTGATGCATCGCAGCGTCGAAGATCTCGACCCGATCACGTCCGCGTTCCTTGGCCCGGTACATGGCCGCATCCGCCTCGCGCAGCAGCACGTCGCCCGTGTCAACGCGGCGGCCACCCATGGCCACGCCGACACTACCCGTCACCCGAACGCGTTTCCTGCGCAAGGTGACCGGCACGGCCACCGCCCTGAGCACGCGCTTGGCCAGGGCGATCGCCTCCTGCTCCCCCGAGAGGGCTTCGCACAGGATCACGAATTCGTCGCCTCCGAAGCGGGCCACCGTATCGCCCGAACGGACCGTCGCCGCCAGTCGTTCCCCGATCGTCACGAGCAGTCGGTCGCCAGCGGCGTGGCCCAGGCTGTCGTTGACCGACTTGAAGTCATCGAGGTCCAGGAAGATCACGCCGACCTGGCCTGAAGTCCGCGGTCCGCGAGCCAGCGCCTGATCCAGCCGGTCAGACAGGAGGAGGCGGTTGGGAAGGGCCGTCAGCGGATCGTGCAGGGCCTGGTAGGCCAGCCGCTCGGCTTGTCGGGCGCGCTCGACGGCCACCACGATGAGGCTCTTGGCCATCTCGATGACCTCGACCTCCGACGCCGTGGGTGAGCGCGTCGATTCGAAGTAGAGGACCAGCACGCCCACCAGCTCATCGGTCGCGTAGGCCACGGCGGGGTAGGCCCAGCAGCTCAGGTAGCCCTGGCGGCGGGTCTCTTCGCGCCAGCGCCTGGATCCGGGATGCAGTCGAAGATCCTCGATCACCACCGCCTGACGCGTCCGGGCGGCTACGCCTGGCGCACCGCCAGCGGTGCCCGGAACGGCAGGGCTGGAGAAGCGGATGGAACAGGCCGAGCCGGGGATGTTGCGTTCCAGCATGCGCGTCAACCCATGCAGGGTCTCGCCGATGGGCATGCCTCTTGCCACGAGGTCCAGCAGGCCGTTCTGCATCTCCAGCATGCTGAATGCGCGCTTGCGATCGGTGATGTCCCGGGCGTTGAGGACGATGCCGTTGACGGCCGGATCCGCCAGGCGGTTGTCGGCGATGATCTCCACTTCGCGGCAGGTGCCGTCGGCGCGCACGATCCGGAGGTCGACCTTCACGTCAGCCCCCGGGCTGGTCAGGATCCGCGCGAGAGCCTCGTCGGCTCGTGGCCGATCCCCGGGATGGACGAGGGGCAGGATGCGAGTGGCCAGCAGGTCATCGGCGTGCGTCCCGAGCAGCTCGGCCGTGGCCGGGCTCGCGTACAGAAGCGTGGTGTCCGGACCGATCACGGCGATGGCGTCAGAGGAGTTCTGGACCAGGGCGCGGAACCGCGCGTCACTCCGGGCGAGAGCCTCGCGCGCTTCCCGCCGATCGCTGACGTCGACGCTGACACCGACGCCGCCGATCACCCGCCCGTCGGCGTCCAGGATGGGCGAATCGGTGGCCGAGACCCAGATCGCGACTCCGTCGCGCCGGCGATGCATGATCTCCCCGGACCAGGCGACACCATCCAGGACGTTCGTCTCCACCTGTTGCGAGAGCGCCGCGGAGTAGGGCAGGAATCGCCGGACATCGCGGCCCAGGACATCCTCCCGCGGCCAGCCGTAAAGACGCTCCGCGCCCGCATTCCAGAACAAGATGCGGCGCTCGCGGTCGGTGGCTATGACAGCGTTGTCGACCTGCTCCAGGAGCTGGGCCTGGAAGCGCACCTGCTCCTCGAGCGGGCGCTCGGCTGTGTGCATGGTGCGGATGGTGTACCCCTTCAGGCCATGGATGTGCCGCTCCGGCCATCATGGCCGGGGCCGCTTCGAACGCGCGATGGCCCGATAGTCCGGCCGCTTGTGCCGCGCGAAGAAGCCCAGCGCCAGCAGTCCAGTGACCAGGGCGAGCACCGGTGCGGTGTCCGTCTCCCGGATCTCGCCGACCGACGTTGCCGCCGTATCCGGAAGGGAACCCCGCTGACCGGGCGCCAGGAGGTCGAGTACGTCGCTGACCGTCTCGGGCGTCTGGTAGTGGTCGGGGAAGCGGCGCGGCGGGACGCCGAAGTCCTGCAGCTCCACGGCGTTGCCGGGAAGCAGCCGCCAGGCGATCGATGATCGATCGTTGAGCATCAGCCACTCGCCGCGCCGCGTCTCAGCAGCGTTGCCGATGATGTACCGCTCACCGACCTCCAGGCTGATCGGCGCGCACAGCGGCACCAGATCCACGCGGTCCGCGACATCGCCACGGTTGACCCGCTCGACCTTCATGCGGTATGCGTCCCACTCCTGCGGCGGGCCACCGTCCGAAGGAACGACGGTCTCGGCCACGACGACGCCGGAGAAGACGATGTCGCGGGCCCTGTGCAGGGGCGGCGTGCCAAGTGCCTCCGCCGTGCAGTCGGCGAGCGCTGTCCCGGGAGTGCCGCCGAAAAGCGCAACCGCCAGCAGGGATAGCGCTGCGAGGCGACCTAGCGGTTTGATCATCATCCTAGGGCCGTGCTCGAAAGACGATCTCGACGTCGACCGGATCGGTCCCCACGATCGTCTCAGGAACGCTCATGTCGAATTCATGGGACCTTGGGCATCCCCTCGTCCACCGGCCCTATCGGCCTTGGCGGCCAGCCGGGATAGAGCAGGCCGCAGCCAGAGAGCAACGTGGCGGAGACCACCAGCAAGAGGAGCGGGCGGATCGAGTGGGCAGCCCGTGCTGGACATGCCCCAGAGTAGCGCTCGCCGAAGGGGTCGTCGAGGGTCGAGTACTTCGGGCGCTCGTCGCCATGGATGCGCGCCCCTTCAGGTCCGGCGGAAGGTTCTCGCGACTGTATGACAGCATCGATTCGCGATCGTCGCGCCTTGACCGTGATCCCCCTCGCAGAGGAACTGGTTCTTACCCGAACGCGTCAGTAAGCGGACCACTCCCGCACCGAGGGTCCGCCTTGCCATGAAACGGATCGCGTCGCTACTCGCGGTCACGCTGCTGTCGGCGTGCACCGTCACCGTGCCCGGCGGCGCGCCACCCGAGTCTCGATCGGCCGGATCCCCCGTGCCGCCACCGGCTACGGCACTCATGGCGAACGTCGCACGCGTGGCCCCTGCAGAAGCCTCGGTCGACCGAACGGTGGCAGGGCTCCTCGCCTTCGGCCACGACCTCCACGAGCGGACCGCCGAGCCGGCGACCAACACGGTCATCTCTCCCTTCAGCATCGCGCTCGCCTTCGGCATGGCCCGGGCCGGGGCCGTCGGTGACACGGCGGGTGAGATCGACCAGGTCCTTCACTTCCCGCCCGACCTCCACGAGGGCCTGAACGCCCTCGAGCAGGCCATCGTCTCTGCTGACGGGCCTCCCCCGGCGCCCGAGCCGGAGGCCACTCGCGACCCCAGGGCCGACCCACAGCCGCCAGTGGTGGCCGTTGCGAACGGCCTTTTCGTGCAGGAGGGGGTCGAGGTCAAGCCGCCCTTCCTCGACATCCTCGCCGGACAGTACGGGGCCGGCGTCCAAGTGGTCGACTTCCAGGACGGCACCGCGAAGGCGGCCATCGATGCATGGGTCCGAGAGCAGACGGCCGAGCGCATCCAGAAGCTGTTCGACCAGATACCGCCGCTGACCCGGGTCGTCCTGGCCAACGCGGTCTATCTCAAGGCCGACTGGCAAACCCCGTTCTTGAAGGAGCCTCTCGAGGAAGGTCCGTTCACGCGCACCGACGACTCGGTGGTGACCGCGACCATGATGCGTCGCGTGGATGAGGGGATGCGCTATGCCGAAGGTGACGGCTGGCAGGCGGTGGAGATCCCCTACGCCGGCGATGAGCTGGCGATGTGGGTCATCGTCCCGGAGCGCGACGGCTCACCGGCGGAGCTGCTCGCTCCCGAGGTCCTGGCCGACGTCGGCGCGGGCATGAAGGGTGGCGTCGTCGAGCTCGAGCTGCCCAAGTGGGATTTCGCCTCCGATCTCGACCTGAAGCCCGAGTTGACCGCCCTCGGCATGGAGCTGCCCTTCGACCCTGCTGCCGACTTCAGCGGGATGACGGACCTCGACCTGTTCATCGGGCAAGCCATCCACCGCGCCAACATCACGGTCGACGAGTGGGG
>JALZLU010000336.1 GCA_030858685.1 Chloroflexota bacterium
CGGCTTCTCCCAGCCCATCGATTCGATCTTGTCGCTGGGCACGGAGAGGGTCACACGCTCCTGGGCGATGCCCTCGATGTACGACGCGGGGACGTGCAGCTCACTCTTGAAGAGCGTGCCACTTTCGACCACCAGCGCATCCCCCTGGGATATCTTGACGGTACCGATCTTGCGGCCATCGAGACCGCAGACCTCCCAGCCCTCTTCGACCGTCGACGGATCGTGCTCGAACATCTCGGACCTCCCTGCGCGACTACAGCGACGCGCCGGGCAAGGCTACGGGCCCGGTACGGCACGGCGTGGGGCGTCCCTTGAGCAGCGCATCGCAAACGGGTTGCAGCATCGTATCGGACGCGTCTGGGCCGCCGGCCATGGGTTACGTTCGGCGCGATACCAGCGCCGCGGCGACCAGAGACTGCGGCTACCAGTGGATCTGGTGGCTGACACCGGCGGGCGCGTCCGTGTCAGGCGCGCAGCGATAGATGCGCACGTCGTCCACGTACCAGCCGTAGTCGGCCACGCGGTCGTCCGTGCCAGTGCGGAACCTGACGCGCAACGACCGCCCACCAAGGTCCCTGAAGTCGATGCGCGTCGCGCCGTACCCGAAGCTGCGCGCGGTGTAGGCGAAGCGGCCCCCCAGTGGATTCCCACGACCGCTGGCGATGGTGCCGTTGTATCCGCCATGAGTGAAGCGGCCGCGTACATCCGTCCAGGCGCCGCCATCTACGCTGTACTCCACGATGCCGCCGTCGTAGCGCGCGCTGCCGTAGTCGAAGGCAAAGCCGTGCTCGAAGCGCAGGTACGCGCCGGCCGCAGGCAGGACCACGCCAGACGTCATGGCCATGGCCGAACCGCTGATCCGTCTGGGCGTGTCGCCGAACAGGTTGCGCGTGCCCGACGAGGCCCACGTCGCGTCCCACTCGCTGTAGGGGTGCGTGTTCTGGGGGTAGTACCAGGTGATGGCACTGTCGCCGAAGGCCACCGGCGCCCAGGCGCCGCGCGACGGATCCTCCATGTCGTCGCGGAACGCGTCCACCGGGAACCGGCGCGAGCTACACGTGGGTGCCGAGCGGGGCGCCGCGCCGAGGGGCTGCTTGTCCATCTCCGTGGCCACCACTGCCTTCTTGACCGACTTGCAGTCGGCGTCGGTGATGCCCTTCACGCCGTTGAGGTCCACGCAGGCCTGCTGCAGCGCATCGAAGAGGTCGTTGAAGTCGCCCGCAGAGGTCAGACCGTTGACCATCACCTCGTAGAAGATGGCGGCCGTCTTGGTCAGGCCCAGCGCCTTCACCGTCTTGCCGTTGAACGAACCGCCGTCTGCGATGAGCGTGGCGGCCTTGTTGGCGATGCCGCTGTTGGAGTGCACTCCCCCCTCGTCGCCGGGCCCCGTGTAGTACGCGGTGCTGCGCACCCGGTCGGGGTCGCCGTAGTTGCGGGGGTACTGCATGTCGCGCAGGACACCCGTGCCCAGCAGATCCTCGCCGATGAGCCAGCGCTGGCTTGAGCGGTCGTCGCCGTCGCCGTTGGTCAGGTCGATAAGCTCGCCGAAGATGTCCGCCAGGGACTCGTTGATGGCCCCCGACTGGTAGTGATAGAAGAGTCGCGCGCCGTGGTCCAGGACGCCGTGCGTGTACTCGTGCCCGACCAGGTCGTCGGCCGCCGCCCAGCCATCGCCGAAGGTGGCCTGCTCCATCTCCCAGTCCCAGAAGGCATTGCGCATGGGGCACCAGGTGGGCAGGCAGTAGCGCACCGTGGCCACCAGGGGCATACCCTGGCCGTCCAGGCTGTCACGGCCGAACTCCCTGTCGAAGTACTTGTAGACGTGCCCCATGTAGCGATAGACGCGGTCGACCTCGCGCAGGCCGGTGCTTCCCTGGCCCTCCACGCGGCGGTAGGGCGACTGGCACTCGAACTCCTCGCGACGGACGTTCTGGAAGTCACAGACACGCCGGGTGCGGCCGTGCGGCAGGCGGGTGATGCGCTCCGTGATGACGCCGGTGTCGGCGTCCACGAGCACGATCTCGCTGACCCGCACGGGGAGGTCAGCCGAGATGTCCACGCGCCACGTCAGGCGCGCGACCGGGATGCCCGGTCCGCCCAGGATCCGCGGATCGTTGATCCAGAGCTCGGGTGTGCCGGCGCTCAGTTCCGTCAGGAGCACGCCGGTGTCCCGTTCCGCGGCGAGCAGGGCCTGGTGGCGCGCCGCCTGAGCGGTCAGAAGGGGCTCGACTTCGGGGGCCTCTTCATCGGGCAGCAGCTCGCCGGCCACGGAGACGACGTCGCCGCTCGCCAGAACCTGCACGTTGAGCTGGCCACC
>JALZLU010000472.1 GCA_030858685.1 Chloroflexota bacterium
GCTGCTCATCATGGCCGAGCTGGCTCGGGTCCACGTGACGCGCGACATCTCCGCGTCCACCTTTCGGATGGCCACGATCATCCTGGTCATGCCGCTCCTCTTCGACATCGCGCTGGGTGGCTTCATCGCATCGAGCGGCGTGATCGTCTGGTCGTTCGTGGCGCCCGTCTTCGTGCTGGTCTTCCAGGGCGCGCGGCGGGCGCTGCCATGGTTCCTGGCATTCCTGCTCGTCATGGTCGCCTCACTGGTCGTAACCGACGATCCCCGCGGGCACCGGCCTGCGGACCGGAGCGGGCCTGCCCGAGAGCGTCGTCCTGCTGCTCTTCGGGTTCACCTTGGCGGCCCTGGCGGTCATCGTCTTCATCGTGCTTGGCATCTTCGCCAGTCAGCGCGCGGCGGCGCTGGAGACGGCAGAGGAGGAGCGACGGCGCGCCGATGGCCTGCTCGAGGCCATCCTTCCCTCCTCGATCGCCAAGCGCCTCAAGGGTGGCGAGACGCGTATCGCTGAGCAGCATGAGGCGACCGTCCTCTTTGCCGATGTCGTCGGCTTCACGACCCTGGCGGCGCGCCTGGCGGCCGACGAGCTCGTGGAACTGCTGGACGGTCTGTTTCGCGACTTTGACGAACTGGTGGAGCGACACGATGGCGTGATCAAGATTAAGACGATCGGTGACAGCTACATGGTCGCCGTGGGCGCCCCGCTGATGCGGCACGACCACGCCCAGGTCGCGGCCGGTTTCGCCCTCCAACTGGTCGATGTCGCAGCGCGCGCGCAGGTCCCCGGTGCGTCGAACGAGAGCCGAGGGCCCTCGCTCGGCCGGCAGAGGCCGGTCTTCGACCTGTGGGGCGACACGGTGAACATCGCCAGTCGCCTGGAGTCGCAGGGCGTGCCTGGCCGCATCCAGATCAGCGAGATCACTCACGACCTGCTGGGGGGAGACTACGAGTGCGAGGCTCGAGGCTTCGTGGACGTCCGTGGGCGGGGGCGGATGCGTACATGGTTCCTGGTGGGACCGAGGGAGGCTGGGACCGATGCCTGACATGTTGCGAGTGGCGAGACTGTCGTTGTGGGTCGCGGCCGTGGCATTCCTGGTGCTGGGCGTCGTCGCGTGGCTCGTGCCCGGTTTCGCGAGCGAGCGATTCCCCTGGTCCGTCAGCCCGTTCCTGGCCATGACCATCGGTGGCTGGAGCATCGGCTCGGCGCTCTTCGCCGCGGATGCGGCGCGGGATCTCCGTCCGGACCGTGCCTATCCGCTGGTCATCTACCTGGGGGTGTTCGGGCTGGGGCAGTTGCTCGTGGCGTTCGCCTTCGTCGACAGGCTTCGGTTGGAGATCCTCACGTGGCCCTACCTGGTGGGGCTCTGGACGGCACTCATCGGGAGTGTCCTCGCGTTCGCTGCATGGCGACAAGCGCCGCGGGACACTGGCCGGCCGGAGGGTCGTCTCGTGCCGGCCTGGGGGCGCGTCGTGGTGATGCTCTTCGTGCTCTTCGTGAGTCTCCTGGCGCTGGGGACGCTGATCGCGGGGCCAGAGGGCGCCATCGCCCAGGGCAGCGTCTTCCCGGAGCCCATGTCGCTCTTCAGCATCCGCGCCTTCTCGGCCTTCCTCTTCGCGTTGACCGTGGCCAGCGCTTCGCTGCTCTTTACGCGCCAGGCGCTGCCGTACCACGAGCTGGCGCGCGCCGGCCTGTACCTGATCGTGCCCATCACCATCGCCGCGTTCCTGAACCTGCCCCTCTTCGTCCCCGAGCGGCCTCTCACCCTCTTCTACCTGGCGGCGTATGTCGGGATAGGCCTGGGACTGTGCTGGGTCCTGTGGCTCCAGCGCGGCGACCCGACACTGCACCCACGTAACGCCGGCCGCGCCTCGGCGGATCCGTGAGGGACGCGGCGAACGAGGGTCCCGACCACGCCGACGGCCTCAACGACGCTCAGCGCGAGGCGGTCGAGGCGACCACCGGACCCGTGGTCATCCTGGCCGGCGCCGGCACGGGCAAGACGCGCGTCATCAGCCATCGCGTGGCACACGCCGTGGCCACAGGCGCGGTCCCGGCCAACCGCGTGCTCCTGCTGACCTTCGCGGAGAAGGCCGCCAAGGAGATGGTGGCGCGGGTCCGCGGCCTGGCGCTGCCGGGCGTAGCGGCACGGACCTTCCACGCTGCGGCCCTCGCGCAGCTGCGCCACTACTGGCCGTTGCGCAACGAGGGCGCACCACTCCCCGAGCTGCTGAGCGACAAGTTCCGCATCGTGGCGCCGCTCGCTCGGCGCCTGCCCGGCGGCTATCGCTACACACCCGCCAAGGACCTCATCGACGAGATCGAATGGGCCAAGAGCCGCCGCATCTCGCCCGACGACTACCCCCACGCCGCATCGCATCGCGCGCCGCCCACCACGGTCGAACTGTTCGTACGTCTCTACCGCGACTACGAACGCGCCAAGACGCGCCAGGGACTCATCGACTTCGACGATCTGCTGCTCCAGACCGTCGACCTGCTGGAGACGGACGAGGAAGCCGCCCGCCAGGTTCGCGGCAAGTACTCCTGGTTCAGCGTGGACGAGTACCAGGACACGAGCCCGCTCCAGCAGCGCCTCCTGGAACTGTGGCTGGGCGATCGGCGCGACCTGTGCGTGGTGGGCGATGAGGATCAGACCATCTACACCTTTGCGGGCGCCACGCCGGAGTACCTCACCGGGTTCGCCGAGCGCTACCCCGACGCGCGGGTCATCTCACTGCTTGAGAACTACCGTTCGACTCCCCAGATCCTGGCGCTGGCCAACCGGCTGATCGCCTCGACCGGGCGCGACAAGCGACTTACGGCCACTCGACCACCAGGCCCCGAACCGTCGATCCAGTCCTTCCCCGACGACGCGGGCGAGCTGGCGGGCCTGGTCGCCCGCGTGCGGGAGCTGATCGCCGGTGGCGTCGCTGCGAACGAGATCGCCGTGCTCGTCCGACTCAACGCGCAGATCGCACCCATCGAGGCGGCCTTCACCCGCGCCGGCCTCCCCTACCAGGTGCGTGGCCAACGTTTCTTCGAGCGGCGCGACGTGCGCTCGGCGGTCGAGGCGCTGCGGCGGGTCCCGCAGGAGCTCACCGGGGAAGCGCTGCTGGCGGCGGTCGAGTCGATGTGGCGAGAGCGGCTGGGCTTCGAGGCCGAGGCGGGCGCGGAGCAAGTGGGTGCGGAGGCGCGGGAACGGCAGGCGGCGCTGTCGACGCTGTTGTCGGTCGTCAGGTCGGTGGTGGAGACCGATAGGTCGGTGGACCGGGAGGGGGTCGAACACGAGCTGGCCAGTCGGGCAGCAAGCGAGCGGGAAGGCTCGGCCGATGGGGTGGAGCTGCTCACGCTGCACCGGGCCAAGGGGCTGGAGTGGGATGCGGTATTCCTGCCTTCGCTGGAGGAGGGGCTGCTGCCCGTGGCCCAGGCCAAGGATGACGAGGCACTGCTGGATGAAGAGCGGCGCCTGCTCTACGTGGGCTTGACACGCGCGCGGGTGCATCTGGCGTTGTCGTGGGCGCAGGAGCGGATGTCGGCCGGGGGCAAGCCGCAGCGCCGCTGGATGAGTCGATTCGTGAGGGATCTCAGTCCATCGACAGGTAAAACGAGGGCGCCAGGGAAGCGGTCTGCTCCGCCATCACGGACCCCGGGAGAGCGGACGCCCGATCGATCAGACGAGCATCCGCTGATGGCGGCACTGCGCGCCTGGCGGCTTGAACGTGCGCGCGCGGACGCGGTGCCTCCGTACGTCATCGCGCACGACACGACGCTGGCGGCCATCGTCGAACGGAGCCCAGGGTCGCTGGCGGAGCTGGCGCGCGTGCCCGGGATCGGACCCGCCAAGCTCGACAAGTACGGGATAGAGGTCGTGGAGGTGGTACGTCGGTACGAATGAGGCGGGGCTCGGCCAAGGCGAGGCTCAGCCTCATAGTCGGGGCGGGGCATCACCGACACCTGGTGTCGACCTGCTTGACGTTGCCCTTCATAGCCCATGCGGGCTACGCTGCCAGCCGGCGCCCGCCACATTGACAATGACTGCGCCGGTCGGGAGACTGGTTATGGTGCCGAGCCGAGGCAGCCGGGACCGAAGGAGGGACGAGATGCAGAGAGGTGCCCGAGCGGGCCGGGGTCCGCGCGGACTCGCCATCTTCGGATCCGTGCTGCTTGCACTGACGGCATGCCAGGCAGCTGCACCCGTCCCATCCAGTGAACCGGTTGGCAGTCCGGACACCAGTCCGGGAGGCTCACCTGACAGCGGCACGCTGAAGGTCTTCGGTGCCTTCGCCACGCAGATCGAGGAACCGTGGGACGGCGTCATCCATGCCGCGCTGGAGCAGGAGGAGCAGGCCGGCCGGGTCGACTACGACTTCACCGATGACATCGGGTACGCCGGCGACATGGAGCGCGTCCTGGGCGAGATCGCGGCGCAGGAACAGCCGGCGGTCATCTTCGGTGACGCCTTCGGCAACGAGGAAGCCGCGCGCCGCGTCGCAGCAGACTACCCCGAGATCGCCTTTGTCTTCGGCTCGGGCGGCGGTCCCGCCGAGCCCAACTTCTCGGTCTTCGACAACTGGATCCACGAGCCGGCCTACCTCGCGGGCATGCTGGCCGGCGGTCTGACCGAGTCGAACATCCTTGGAGTCGTCGGCGGCTTCCCGGTCCCGGAAGTCAATCGCATCACCAACGCCTTCATCGCCGGGGCGCAGGAGACCAACCCCGAGGTCGAGGTCAAGGTCACCTTCATCAACTCCTGGTTCGACCCGGCGGCGGCCAAGGAGGCGGCACTGGCCCAGGTAGATGCCGGCGCAGATGTCCTGTATGCCGAGCGGTTCGGGGTCATCGAGGCGGCCAGCGAGAACGGCTTGCTGGCCATCGGCAACATGTCCGACCAGCGGGACCTGGCGCCCGAGAACGTCATCACCAGCGTGACCTGGAACATGACGCCCACCGCGGAGTACGTCATCGACCAGGTCCAGGCCGGCGCATACACGGCCCAGGACCTCAAGGACTTCTCCATGGTGGCCAAGGGCGGAGCTGGCTTGGCGCCCATCAACGCGGAGGTCGAGGGCGGCATCCCGGATGAGCTGATGCAGCAGGTGCAGGACAAGCAGGCGGCCATCACGGACGGCACGTTCCGAGTCGACATCACGGAGTCGGCGCCGCCAGGTTCGGTCATCCCGCCCAGCGAGTAGCGGTCGGCCGAGAAGCGGTCGCCGCCGTGGAGGCGCCGCTGCCGCCCGCTATGGAAGTGCCGCTGCCGCCTGCCATGGAACTGCGCGGCATCACCAAGCGCTTCGGGCCGCTCCTCGCGAACGACGCCATCGACTTGGCCGTACAGCGTGGTGAGATCCACGCGCTGCTGGGCGAGAACGGGGCCGGCAAGACGACCCTGATGCGGATCCTCTACGGGCTCACGCACCCTGACGCGGGACAGATCCTCGTGGATGGCCGGCCCGTGGCGATCCGCTCGCCGCGGGACGCGATCGCGGCCGGCGTGGGCATGGTCACGCAGCACTTCTCCCTGGTCCGGCCCATGACCGTGGCTGAGAACCTGGCCCTCGGCCGCGGCTCCGGCCTGCGACTCGACCTGGGCGAGGCGACGGAGGCCGCTGCCTCTGCCTCGGACCGCCTGGGGATGCGCATCCAGCCAGGGGCGAGGGTGGACTCGTTGTCCATCGGCGAGCAGCAGCGGGTGGAGGTCGTGAAGGCTCTCGCGCGCGACTGCCGAGTCCTGATCCTGGACGAGCCCACGGCCGTGCTCGTGCCCCAAGAGATCGAGGCACTCACAGCGGCACTTCGCCGCCTGGCGTCCCAGGGGATGGCCATCGTGTTCATCAGCCACAAGCTGCGCGAGGTGCTGGAGCTGACGGACCGCGTCACGGTCCTGCGGCACGGTCGGGTGGAGGGCAACGCGGCGACGGCGACCGTCGATGAGCGGACGCTTGCCGAGCTCATGGTCGGGCGGCCCCTCCTGGGTCAGGAACGGGCCGCCGTGGCGGAAGCAAACCCGACCTCGGGTGGAGCGGTGCTGGAGGTCCATGCCCTGGACGCGACAGGGTCGAACGGGCTGCCCGCCGTGCGCGGCGTCTCGTTGATGGTCCGACCGGGCGAGATCCTGGGCGTGGCCGGCGTCTCCGGGAACGGCCAGACAGAACTGGCGGAGGTCCTCTGCGGCATGCGACCCAGGGCCGGTGGTGCTGTCCGCGTGGGTGGCGTCGAGCTCGGTGGCGGAAGCGTGCCCGAGGTGATCCGAGCAGGCGTCGGTCGCATCGGGGAGGACCGTCACGCCAGCGTGGTGGGCGACCTGTCGGTGGCTCACAACCTGGTGCTGGAACGGATCGACGACTACCGAAAGGGAGGTGTCCTGGACGAGCGTGCCATCCAGAGGCACGCCGCGTCGCTCATCGAGCGGTTCGCCATCCGGGCAGCGCCGAAGGCGCCCGTCCGGACGCTGTCGGGCGGCAATATCCAGAAGGTACTTCTGGCGCGTGTTCTGTCCCGGGAGCCTCGGGTCCTGATCGTCTCGCAACCGACGCGCGGCCTGGACGTGGGTGCCACCGAGTACGTCCGCGCGCAGCTGGTCGCCGCCAGGGCCCGCGGCGCAGGAGTGCTCCTCATCTCGGAGGACCTGGACGAGCTGCTCGCCCTCTCTGACCGGATCGTCGTTATGTACGAGGGTCGGGTCGTGGGGGAGATGAACGCGGCGGGCGCCGACCGGGGTCGACTGGGGCTGCTCATGGCCGGGCGCGGCGGAGGAGGGCCGAGCGCACACGCAAGCACTGGGCAGGCCGCGTGAGCTTGGGTCGATGAGCGCCATCTCCGACCGGGGTCGCCGATGGATCGCATCCGGGAGTCTCGCCAGCTCCGCACCGCTGGTCGTCCCGATGGCACTCGTCGTCACCTTCGCCATCACCTCGGTCTTCGTCCTGGCCGCCGGTGCCGACCCCCTCGACGCCTTCTACCGCTTCCTCATCGCGCCCCTCACCTCCCCCGTGACGGCGCTGGAGGTCCTTGTCTCGGCGACGCCGATGCTCTTCACGGGTGCCGCCGTGGCCATCGCCTTCCGGGCCGGCTACTACAACATCGGTGCCGAGGGACAGTTGCTGGCCGGGGCCATCGCGGCAGCCGGTCTGGGCACGGTCGTGGGCGGGCTCCCGAGCATCCTGGCTCTGCCCATCCTGGTGGCCGGCGGCGCGATCGCCGGCGCGACCTGGGCTCTGCTCCCGGCTCTCTTACGGGTGCGATCGGGCATCGACGAAGTGGTGACCACGCTGCTTCTCAACCCCGTGGCGCTCCTGCTGGTGAACGCCCTGCTGAACGGCCCATGGCGGGATCCCGACACCGGCTTCCCAGAGTCCGCGCCGATCGCCGCATCTGCTGAGTTTCCTCAGCTCATCGAACGGTCGCGAGTGCACCTCGGCCTGGTCCTGGCGCTGGTCATCATCAGCGTGGCCTGGTTCGTCATCACGCGCACCTCCGCCGGTCTCAAGCTACGGGCGGTGGGTTCCAGTCCGCGTGCCGCGACATTCGCCGGGCTGGACGTCAACGGCACGCTGCTCCGCGCGGCCCTCGTCAGTGGGGCGATCGCCGGGATCGCCGGTGTGAGCGAGGTGGCCGGCATCCAGGATCGACTCACTGGCGGGCTGTCAGCGGGGGCCGGCTACACCGGCATCGTGGTGGCGACCCTGGGCGGGTTGACGATGCCCGGCGTGGCGGCGGCGGGGCTTTTGCTGGGCGACCTTACGGTTGGCGCGGGGTCAGCGGCGCGGGCGCTGGACATCCCCAGCCAGGTTGGTGAGATCGTGCAGGCGACTCTGCTGCTCGTGACCATCGGGGCGGTGGCCATCATCGCCCGAAGACGCGCCCGCCAAGGCACCGGATGATCGCGTTCGTCCTGGACATCCTCACGGCCACCATCCGCAACGCCACGCCGCTGACGCTGGGGACCATCGGCGAGACGTATTCGGAGCGCTCGGGCGTGCTCAATCTGGGCATCGAGGGCACGATGTACGCGGGCGCCTTCTTCGGCTTCGCGACCGCCTTCTGGACCGGCTCGCTGGAGATGGGGCTGCTCGCGGACGTGGCGGTGGGACTGCTTTCCGGCGCGTTGATGGCGTTGCTGACGGTGACCCTGGGCGCGAACCAGCACGTGTCGGGGCTGGGCCTGACGTTGTTCCTCATCGGCGTCTCCGAGTTCACGAACCGCCTGGCCTTCGGCGGCGGGCAGTCGCTTCGGCGCATCGATCCGTATCCGCTGGTCGATCCTCTGGGGCTGGGCGGCGCATTCAGCCAGTACGGATTGACCTACGTCACGTTTCTCCTGTTCGTGCCGGTCGCATGGTGGGTGCTGATGCGAACGCGGTTCGGGCTGGCCATCCGTGCCGTCGGAGAGGATCCGGAGGCGGCCGACGCAGCAGGCATCAGCGTCTTTCGCACGCGCTATGCCGCGCTGATGGTGGGTGGCGCGCTGATGGCGCTCGGCGGCGCGTTCTTCACGCTCGCGGCGCTGGGTTCCTTCACCCTTGACATCATCGCCGGCCGTGGCTGGGTGGTCATCGCCCTGGTCATCTTCGGCCGGTGGGGCATATGGCGGGCGGTCGCGGGTGCGCTGCTCTTCTCCGCCGTCTACTCGCTCCAGCTGCGGCTGCGAGTAACGCCCGGCTGGGAGGATGTCCCCTTCGAGCTGCTGCTGGCGCTGCCCTACCTGGTGGTCATCGCGGCGCTCGCGTTGTCGGGCCGTAACGTGGCCTATCCCGGTGCGTACCTGAAGCCGTATCGAAGGGCGTAGAGGCTATGGTGAGAGACATGGATGAGCGATTCCTGGCAGCGGCCATCGACCAGGCACGGAGGGGGCTAGAGGAGGGCGGCGTGCCCATCGGTGCCGCCCTGGTGGTGGACGGGGAGGTGCTCGGCGCGGGGCGCAACCGTCGAGTGCAGCTGGGCAGCCCCATCCGTCATGGCGAGACCGATGCGCTGGAGGTGGCGGGCCGACAGACGGCCGCCGTGTACCGCCGCGCGACGATGTACACGACCCTCTCGCCTTGCGACATGTGTACGGGCGCGATCCTGCTGTATGAGATCCCGCGCGTCGTCATCGGCGAGAACGAGACGTTCAGGGGCGCGGAGGATCACCTGCGGTCTCGGGGCGTGGAGGTCGTGAACCTGGACTCTGCCGCCTGCAAGGCACTGATGCGCGAGTTCATCGCCGCGCATCCGGACATCTGGAACGAGGACATCGGTGTCTGATG
>JALZLU010000489.1 GCA_030858685.1 Chloroflexota bacterium
ACCGTGCGACAGACCGTGGGCGAGGGCCTGGACATCCACGGCCTGGGGTCGGGGTCGGATCGCGATCAGCGCGTCCTCGAGATGATCGAACGAGTCGGGCTTGGCCCTGACTGCCTCGACCGGTACCCGCATGAGTTCTCCGGCGGGCAGCGGCAGCGGATCGGTATCGCCCGCGCGCTGATCCTGGAGCCGCGCTTCCTGGTGGCCGATGAGCCCATCTCGGCGCTCGATGTGTCGGTGCAGTCGCAGGTGCTCAACCTCCTGCTGGAGCTCAAGCAAGGATTCCACCTGACGTTCCTGTTCATCGCGCACAACATCGGGGTGGTGGCCCACATCTCCGATCGTGTCGCCGTGATGTACCTCGGCAGGATCGTGGAGACGGCCTCGCCGCAGGAGCTGATGGAGCGCCCGTTGCACCCGTACACGGCCGCCCTCTTGTCCGCCGTGCCCGACCCTCAGAGCAAGGGCCGGCGAGAGCTGATCGTCCTGGAGGGAGAGCTGCCGAGCCCGGCCGACCCGCCCTCGGGCTGCCGCTTCCGGACGCGCTGCCCCCTGGCGCAGCCGATCTGTGCGGAGCAGGAGCCGGCCCTGGTGGAGCATTCGCCGGGCCACGCTGCAGCCTGTCACTTCGCCGGAGCGCCCATCCCGGCCAGCGCTCGCCGGGTGCTCGGATCCATGTCGAGCTCGGACTGAGGTCACGCGACCGGGCGTCCCTCGGCCTCGCGGGCATGCTCGACGATCAGGTCGATGACCTCATCCCACTTCTGGTCGGGAAGATCGTGGGCCAGGTCAGGCATGATGACCAGTCGGGAGCCGGGGATGGCAGAGGCTGTCCGGCGAGCGTTCTCGACCGGCAGGTGAGGATCGAGAGCACCATGGAGGATGAGCGCCGGAACGCGTGACCCACGCAAGGCCTCGGCGCGCGACCCGCTGGCGTGGACCGCTGCAGCCTGGCGTTCAGCGCCGTCCGGATCGCCTGCTCGCCGCATGGATCTGATGACGCGGGGGCGGATCACGTCGCGGTCGAAGTACTGGGGCGTACTCATCCACTGGATCTCGTCCAGGCGACTTTCCACTGCCTCCTCGAAGCTCAGCTCGGCGTGCGAGTCCTCGTCGGCGTGCCAGCCGCCGTCGGGGGCTCCATAGATATTGTCCGGTCCGCCCACTCCTGAGGCAATCGACACGATGCTGAGGGTCCTGTCCGGATGATCGATGGCCATGACCTGGGCGATGTACCCGCCGAGGGAGATGCCCACGATGTGGCCGGCCCTGGCGCCCAGGGCGTCGAGGACGTCGACCGTGTCCTGGGCCATGTCAGCCAGCAGATACGGTGCCCGCTCGCGCCCCTCGCGGACAGCCGGCACGTCCGGCACGCCGGCTGCCTCGAAAGAGGTAGATCGACCCACGTCGCGGTTGTCCAGGCGCACGACGCAGAAGCCGTGGCTGGCAAGGCGCTCGCAGAAGTCCTCCTGCCAGAAGGTCATCTGGGCGCCGCCACCGCTGATCAGCACGATCGGCACGTGCTGGGGGTCGCCGAAGGTCTCGTACTCGATCTCGACCCCGTTCACGTTGGTTCGAGGCATGTCCGCCCTCCGTGCGAGTCTTCTGTCTTGCAGAATGGCTTTCCATTGTAGGCGGATTTGGGTACGATGGGCCCATGTCACCAACCAGCCAGACAGGGTCACTCACCGACGGTGCGCGTTACCAGATCGAGGTACCGGATGAATGGAACGGGATCCTCCTGCTGTACAGCCTGCCCATCCCGGTCGAGCCGGGTCAACCGCCGTGGCCGCCGGAGGACGCCCTCATCGGAGACCTCACCGGGCAGGGCTATGCCGTCGCCGGAGCTGCCAACACGATCTTCTGGCCGCTGGAGGCGTCATTCGCGAACCTGGAAGCATTGCTCGAGGCTTTCACGGCGGTCGCCGGGGCTCCGCGCCGGACGGTCAGCCTGGGCCTGTCCATCGGCGGGCTGATCACGGCCGCCATCGTCGAACGGTATCCGGGCCTGCTCTCTGGGGCGCTGCCCATGTGCG
>JALZLU010000024.1 GCA_030858685.1 Chloroflexota bacterium
CTGTTCATGGGCCACCAGGGAACGCTGGGCATCGTGACCGAGGCGACACTCGAGCTGGTCCCCCGGCCGGAGGTCGAGTTCGCCGCCTTCTTCCACTATCCCTCGTTCCAGGCGGCATATGAGAGCATCGGGGCCCTGACCAAGTCGGGTCTGGCCACGCTGGCCGGTGTGGTCCTCTTCGACGAGTGGAAGTTGCGCTATCTGAGGCGTGACGACGAGGCCTACATCCCCCAGCCGGAGGGCGTGCGCGCGGTGGTCGCGACGGCCATGTACGGCACGCGCGATGAGGTCACACCTGCCGCCAGGCGGCTGCTGAGGATCGCCCGCGAGAGCGGCGGCACGTACCTGGGCGACGAGATCTCCCAGGGCGACTGGGCATCGCGCCACGACCGTTACGCCACGCCACTCCACGGGCGGCTGCGCACGACCGGTCAGGTGGTGCCCATGAGCTGGCACTGCGAGGATGCCTCGATCAACTACAGCGCCCTACCCCAGGTCATGGAGGAGTGGCACGCTATCGCCGACCGCCTCATCGAACGCTACGGGGTCTTCGACGACTGGGGCATGTTCTTCTACACCAACGGTGCCCACAAGCCGTGGGGCGACTATCTGGTGGAGATAGACATCGGCATCTGGGAGCAGCGGCTGGACGACGAGAACTGGGCCGGCTGGGTGCAGGCCAAGCGAGATATCGCGGCTGTGGCGCTCAAGTACGGGGGCTCCATCACGGCCTGCCATGGCGCCACGCGGGAAGGCGATGCCGAGCTGGCCGCAGAGGAGATGGGCGGCGGCTTCGAGGTCATGAAGGCCATCAAGCGCGCGCTGGATCCCAACAACATCATGAACCCGGGCAAGTACGAGCTGGACAAGGCCTACGACCCGGACGCACCCAGCCCATTTCCCGGGCCCCGCACGGGAGTGATGTGACCATGCTCGGCTTCCTGCTCAGCCGCCAGCGACCGCCCGAAGCCCGTCGCATCAACGACGACGTGGTCATGCGCTTCGACCACGTCTACGAAGTCGCGCCGGAGAAGATGGACCTCTTCCCACAGCAGGACATGCCCGCCTGGGACACGCTGCGCATCGTCGCCAGCCGCTGGGACCACCTCGCCTGGATGCACGACCACTGGGCCGATTCGGTGCTCAGCGCAGAGGAGCTTTACGCCCAAGCGAGCGCCGACGCCGACTGAAGGCGGATCCATCCGCCTCCAGGCGGCGCGTCGTGACAAGATGCCGGCATGGAGATCCACGTTCGCCGGATCCGACCCGATGATGGTCCGCTCCTTCGGGGACTGCGCCTGCGCAGCCTGTCCGATGCGCCGAGGGCCTTCGGCCAATCGCGTGAGGACGCCGTCGCGCGACCTGATGCCGAGTGGTCCGCCGAAGCCAGGGCAGCAACTGATGGCGATCGGCGTGCGTGGTTCATCGCGCAGGCCAGGCGATCCGACGCCGAGCCCGCCGAGCCCGTGGGCCTGGTCCTCGCCCGTCGGCGACCACCAGATGTCGCCCTCGTGTTCTCCATGTGGGTCGACCCGAGGGTGAGGCGAGGCGGAGTCGGGCGCGAACTCATCGCCACTGTCGAGGCATGGGCCGCTTCCTGGGGCGCACAGCGGATCGTGCTCTGGGTGGTGGCGGACAACGAACCTGCCGTCCGGTTCTACCAGCGCCTCGGCTTCACGGTGGCAGAGTCCGGCACTGACGCCGACTCGGGGCGCGCCTATGGTGCACTGGCGTTGAGCCGCCCCATCGGTGCCTCCGTGCTCACTCCGGCGGAGGGACCGGATCCGCCATGATGGCCGGCTGATCAACTGATACCCAGGCCGGATCCAGGGTCATGTGGAGCACCGTCGGCCGGCCGGACGCCAGCGCCTCCCTGATGGCGTCGGCGACCTGGTCGTCGCGATCGACGCTGATGCCGTGCGCTCCCATCGACCGCGCCGCGGCAGCGAAGTCGATGGGCCCGAGGTCCGTGCCCGCTGACGGCCTTCCCTCGCGGTCCTGATGCATCCGGATCGTGCCGTAGCGCCGGTTGTCGAGGACGAGCGCCATCGGCGCCGCGCCCTGGCGGACCGCGGTCTCCAGCTCGTTCATGCTCATGGCGAAGCCGCCGTCGCCGCACATCGCCACGACCTGACGCCGCGGGTGGACGAGTGCAGCGGCTATCGCTGCGGGCAGGCCGTAGCCCATGGCCCCTGCAGTGGGCGAAAGGAAGGTGCCGGCCCGCCGGAACCGATATCCGCGATGGACCCATCCGCCGAAGTTGCCCGCATCGACCGTGATGATCGCCTCCGCGCTGAGCTGGCGACGCAGCTCCGTCACGACTCGTCCCGGGTGGACACCCGGTCCGTCCCACCGGCCGCCGTCGACGGTGCTCGCGGCGAGGTAAGCCTCGCGATCGGCGGCGGCGGCGTTGAGTCGGGCCTGTCGGGTCCCGGCGTGGATGGCACCCGCCCGCAGCAGCGAGAGCGCCTCGTCCACGAAGCGGCCGATGTCGGCGGTGACCGCGATGGTCGGTGCCGTGAGGCCGTGGCCGGCCTGCCGCGGCTCCAGATCCACGTGGGCCCATTGCGTGCCCGGCCCCGGGATCCTGTATCCGAATGAGGTGATCTCGTTCAACCGGCTGCCCAGGACGAGGATCGCGTCCGCCTCTGCCAGCCTAGTCTTGACCGTGGGCGCTGACGAGTAGCCAGCCATGCCCAGATAGAGCGGATGGCCGTGCGGCACGACGTCGGGCCGGCGCCAACCAGCGATGACCGGCACCCCCAGTGCTTCGGCCAGGCGCAGCACGCGGCGACTGGCGTTGGCCCGCAGCACGCCCGCGCCGGCGAGGATCACGCCTCGTCGGGAGGCGGCCATCAGGCGGAGCACGGCGCGCACCGCGTCCTGATCGGGTGCAGGCGCACGCGGGACACCCGTGCCTGCAGCACTCGCGGACGACGGCTGAGCGTCCCTGGCGCCACTGCCCGCAGCCCGCATGTCGAGCAGGTCCTCAGGCAGCGAGATGAGCACCGGACCTGGTCGACCCGACTGAGCCCTCTGGAGCGCCTCGGTCAGGGCGGCTTCCACGCGTCGCGGCTCATCGACCTCGACGGCCCACTTCGCCAAGCGCCCCACCGAGCCCACCAGGTCGGCCTCCTGGAACGCGTCACGACCCCTGAAACGGCGCGGGACCTGACCGACGAGAGCGACCATGGGCACGGAATCCGCGCGAGCAGCATGGATGCCGATGGCCAGGTTGGCGGCACCCACGGCGCGCGTGGCGATGCACAACTGAGGCTTGCCCGTCAGCTGGGTCGCCGCGGCGGCCATGAACGCGGCGCCACCTTCGTGACGGGTGGCGACGACGTCGATGCCGGCTGCGACCAGCCCGTCGAGGAGGCCCAGGAACGACTCTCCCGGCACGGTGAATGCGTAGCGGGATCCGGCTGCCGCAAGCCGGTCAGCCACGGCGCGGCCCACCGTGCGCGGTGCCGCCGAAGGCGCTGGCCCCGGAGCCGGCGGCTGCGCGTGGGCATCCGGCGGAGCGTCGGCAGCCACCTGCACCTGCGGGTCGGCAGCCGCCTGCACCTGCGGCTCGGGCGCGGGACTCGAATCGAGGAGCGGCGCCACGTCACCAGCCGTCGGCACCTGCCGCTCGGGCGTGTCCGGCGACTCCATGACCTCATCGGCGCTCATGAGCCGATGGGAAACTGGAACATCATCGTGGTGAACGCCACAAGGACGAGGACCGTGATGACGATCATCACGATACGCGCCGCGCGGCTCTGCTGCATCACGGCCGGCGAGGCCTCCTAGCGGTAGTTCTCGAACTGGAGGGCGACTGGCAGAGCCTCAGACTCCTCACGCAGTCGGGCGATGACCTTCTGGAGCTCATCGCGACTCTTGCTGCTGACGCGCACGGCGTCCCCCTGGATCTGCGACTTCGCCTTGGGAAAGTCGTCGCGGATCATCTTGCTGATCTTCTTGGCCACATCCTCGGGCAAGCCGCGTCGCAGAGCGACCTTTTGGCGCACGGTGTTGCCGCCGGCAGGCTCGATGGTGCCCCAGTCGAAGATCTTGAGCGACAGACTGCGCCGGATGGCCTTGCCCTCGATGAGGTCCTGGATGGCCTTTGCCCGAAGCTCGGAGTCGGCACGGACCACGATCTCGTCCTTGCCCAACTCGATGTCCGCCGTGGCGCCCTTGAAGTCGTAGCGCGTGCCGATCTCGCGCCGCGCCTGATCCAGAGCGTTCATCAACTCCTGTCGGTCGAAGTCGCTCACGACATCGAAGGAGATGTCACCCGCCACGCTGAGTCCTCCCTGTCGGGGTGTAGGTTCTGTCCCGTCCCACGACCTTCGATACCGGCCACTCACGCAAGCGCTCGATCAGGCCGCCGGCATCCAGTTCGAACGTGGCGAAGCCGCGCATGCGCACCCGGTCGCCGTTGGTCGCGTCGGTATAGGCCGCGTGCCACGAGGCCAACACCGTCCGCCCGGAGACCCAGATCCGCTCCGCATCGAACTCCACGTTCACCTCGTTGCTCGCGATGTCGTTCCACATGCCCCGGATGGCATTGCTGCCCTGGTGTGGTTCCCGGAACGGGTCGTCGCGATGCTCCGCGTCGGGTGCATACAGCTCCATCACCGCGTCCACGTCTCGCGCTTCCCACGCTCGCTTGTAGCGCTCCAGGACGTCCTGGCCGTCGCCGTGCAGCAGTGCTTCCATCCGGCCAGAGTCTAGCGGGCCGTGCCGGATGGCTCTCCCAGGATGGCTACCAGGTGCTCCGCGATGACAAACGACCGACCACCGCCCATGACCAGCACGACATCGCCTTCCTGGACTCTCTCAGCCAGGTGCTCCGCGGTCGTCTCGACCGATCCGGGTGCCGTGGCCACGGGGCCACCGTACGCGGAGATGGCCCGCGCCAGCGCCCCTGCGCTGGTGATGGTCGTATCCGGATCGCGTCCGGGCCAGATGTCCGCGATGACGGCACGATCGGCCGTCGCCAGGACCGCAGCGAAGGAATCGAACAGGTCCGCCGTCCGGTGGAAGGTGAGTGGTTCGTAGACCGCCCAGACGCGCCGATCCGGATAGCGCTCCCTGACCGCGCCCAGAGTGGCGGCGATGGCCGTGGGGTGATGACCGTAGTCGTCCAGGACGGTGACTCCGCGGGGCTCGCCCTTCAACTCCAACCGACGGCCGACGCCCGGAAAGGACGCCAGGCCATCAGCGATGGCCGGCGCGGGCACGCCCAATGACCACGCTGCGGCGGCGACACACAGCGCATTGGCGGCGTTGTGCCGGCCGTCGAGGCGAAGCGGCACCGGGCCGGGCCAACCGTCCATACCTTCGATGTCCAGTGTCGTCGCGCTAGTCCGACCTGCCGTCGCGCGTGCCGCCCGGCCGGCCATCGATACGCCGGATGGCACGGACCCCGCGACGTCGCGCAGGGCGATGCGGACGAGGCCGCCAGCCGACGATCGGCTCTGCAGCCGCTCGGCGAGTCGCAGTACCCCTCGATCGCCGACGTTGGCCACGATGACATGCCCTTCGCTGTCCTTGCCGGAAGCGGACCGTGCCGCCGCGGCTCCATCGGCGGCCCGCAGCCACGCCTCGAACGCGTCCAGCACGGCTGCTTCGTCGGCGAAGACATCGGGATGGTCCCATTCGGCATTGAGCAGCAGGCTGAGGGCGGGGCGGTACGGATCGAAGTTGCCAGCGTATTCATCGGCCTCGACCACGAACGTGTCACCCGTGCCCCAGCGCGCCGTGCCGGGAGCGCCGCCCGTCAGCGCCGCGGGCAACAGCGCACCCACAGAGGCGGAGGGGTCGCGTCCGGCCCGGACCAGGACGTGCAGCAGCCAACCCGATGAGGTCGACTTGCCGTGCGTGCCCGCCACGGCCGCGAGCCGTTGGCCGGCGCTCGCCGCGGCATCCGCCACGACCTGCTGCCAGGCCTCCAGTGGCACGCCCAGTCGCCGGGCCGCCAGGAGCTCCGGATGGTCCGGCTCGATCGAGGTCAAGGCCTTGGTCACTGCCAGCCGATCGACGACCGCCACCGTCTTGCCGGGACCCACGGACAGGTGGTCGGACGAGTGCTGCCAGGCAAGGGCGATGCCCTCCGCGCTCAACGCCGCACTGTACGGCGAGGCACCTCCCGCATCGCATCCTGACACGGCCGCGCCGGCGCGATGGGCCAGGAGCGCCGCGGCGGAAGCGCCTGCGCCGCCAGCACCGACGACGTGGATCCTCTCCCCTTCCCGGATCGCGCGGGGGGCGCGGGCGGCGGCCAGGCCTGCCCCCACATCGGCGACCGTGCGCGTCACCGGGCGCCGGAGAGTCGCTCCAGAAGGAGCTCCAGCGCGGCCTGCGTACTGGCCCGCTTGTTCGCGGCCCGGTCCCCACTCCACAGGAAGCGGCGCACGTCGTGGCCCGCGGCGTCTGCCACCGCAACGT
>JALZLU010000047.1 GCA_030858685.1 Chloroflexota bacterium
CACGTCAGCGCCGTCATCGCCGGGCGCGCGAATGACTCCCCGGTCGCCCATCTGGCCGCCACCCTCCGCGTAGAAGGGCGTCACGTCGAGGACGAGCTCTGCCTCCGCCCCAGCTTCCACCCTCAGCTCGATCTCCGGTTTCGCCTCCAGCACGTCGTACTCGGTGGCCCCGCGCAGGATGGCCACGACCCTCGCCTCCGAGCTGGTCATCTCATAGCCCAGGAAGGTACTGGCACCCACCCGTCGGGCGATGCCGTCGTACAGCGAGGTGCGCCCCGCCTGGCGCGCCAGATCCGACTTCTTGCCCGAGCGGCTGCGGTCCCGCTGCTCGGCCAGCGCACTGTCGAAACCGAAGCGGTCCACGCCCACGCCGTACTCCGCGGCCAGCTCGATGGTCAGGTCGATGGGGAAGCCATACGTGTCATGCAGCCGGAAAGCGGTCTCGCCGGGCAGGACCGGAGAGTCGTCCGGAAGGTCCTCCGCGCGTAGCCCGACCTGGCGCTCGGCGGAGGTCAGCGGGATGAGCGCCTCTTCCAGGTGGACCGTGCCGGCATCCAGCGTCCGGGCGAACTGCGTCTCCTCTCGCGTGATGGTGCCCAGGACGGTCTCGCGCCGCTCATCGACGATGGGATACGCGTCACGCATCGAATCGATGACGACCTCCGCGGTCTGGGCCAGGAAGGGTTCGCGACGTCCCAGCAGCCTGCCGTGGCGCACCGCGCGACGGATGATGCGGCGCAGCACGTAGCCGCGGCCCTCGTTGGCAGGGAGCACGCCATCGGCGATGAGGAAGGTCGCAGCGCGCGAGTGGTCAGCGATGACCTGGTAGCTGAAACGCTCCTGCTCGAACGCTTCAGGATCGTGGCCCAGGAGGTCCCGCAGGCGGTCGTGGATGGGCGTGAAGAGGTCAGTGTCGTAGTTCGTGGGCACCTGTTGCAGGACGCTGGCCAAGCGCTCCAGGCCGAGACCGGTGTCGACGCTCTTGAACGGAAGGGCCACGCGCGGGCCGTCGGGCTGCTGGTCGAACTCCATGAAGACCAGGTTCCAGATCTCCAGCCAGCGTGGACAGGTCTCCGAGTGGTCGGGGATGCAGTGGGGTCCCTCGCTGAACTCTGCGCCACGGTCGAAGTGGATCTCACTGCACGGGCCGCAGGGTCCCGTATCAGCCATGCGCCAGAAGTTCTTGTCGTCGCCCTGATCCACGTCGCCCCAGCGAGCCATGCGCTCGGGCGGCAGGCCGATCTCGTCACGCCAGATCGCGAAGGCTTCCTCGTCATCCGTGTAGGTGGTGGCCGCCAGCCGGTCACCAGGGATGCCGAACTCCACGGTCAGCAGCTCCCAGGCCCAATGAATGGCCTCCCGCTTGAAGTAGTCGCCGAAGCTCCAGTTGCCCAGCATCTCGAAGAGCGTGTGGTGGCGGGGCGTCCGGCCGACCTCCTCGAAGTCGTTATGCTTGCCCGCCACGCGCAGACAGCGCTGGGCGTCCACGGCCCGCTTGTATGAGCGTGTCTCCACGCCGCGCAGCACGTCCTTGAACTGGACCATGCCACTGTTGCTGAATAGCAAAGTCTGATCGCCGGCCGGCACAAGGCTGGCGCTGGGCACCACCGTATGATCCCGCTCGGCAAAGAAGTCGAGGAAGCGCTGGCGGATCTGGGCAGCTGGCAGTGACGCTATGCGGGGGTCGCGCTGGACCGCCCGGGATGACGGGTCGGGCACAGCCCGAGTGTAGCGAACCCTGCCGCTCGCGCCGAAGGCCGTCCGTGTGGCAGCAGCCGGCGACGAGTCATTGCTCGCCGGCGACCTTCCGGCGAAGCCGGTCGGCGCCCGAAAGGAGTCCCTTGCCCACGCTCTCGGCGGTGCGCTTGGCGCCATCCATCACGTCCGCCGGACCGCGCACGATCGAATCGGCAGCGGCGATGGTGGAGCGCAGGGCGACCAGCGTCTCCTCCGCCTCGTCCGCCAGCCGATCCAGCCTCTCGACGCGCGGCGCCAGGTCGGCCGTCAGTGACTCCACCGCTGCCGCGGTGGCCCGCGCCTGATGGAGGGTCTGGGGCAGCTCCGTCTGAAGCGTGGCCATCAGCCGCCGCGAGTCCGCCCCGATCCGGATCACGGCCCAGGCGGCGATAGCCGCAGCGACCGCCAGGACCACCAGGCAAACCGCCGCGATGAGGTGGAACGTCTCGTCGTTCATGAACCTTTCCTCCCGTGTCGGGCTGTACGCCCGGTCGACTACCTACCCTGCCGCGTCGGGCCCAGCGTGCTAGCTACGGCGATGATGAGGATGCCCGCCCAAGCCACGACCGATGCCCAGATGAGTGGATAGTCGCCCAGCCGCAGGACATCACCGACCCGTGCACCGATGGCCTGACCGGCGTATGCCCCCAGGATCGCGGCAAGCAGCGTCAAGGGCAGTCGCGCCCCCACCTGTCCGCGCAGGAGCACGTACAACGCGGTGTGGAAGACGCCCACCACCACGGACAACACCGGCGCCGTGC
>JALZLU010000048.1 GCA_030858685.1 Chloroflexota bacterium
TGCTGCTGACACGAGCATCACGGCAAATAGTAAGACCCACGATCGCGTGCGCATATTGCTTCCTCCTCCGGCGGGATCCCAGCCGGGAAACCCGATCACGGGACCGCTCCTCGCCGGATGATAGTCCCTCGTGTCTACCCGCGATGGGCAACTCAGCGGCGGCCGGTCTCGACCGGGTACTCGTCCTCTCGAGGTGCGCGCACGCGACCCCGCGACAGCCGCTCGATGACGCGCGCCGTGGCTGCACGGTGCGAGAAGGCAAGGCCGATAAGGATGAGTGCCACGAAGTTGCCCGTGCCCACGCCTGCTGCCGCCATGTAGCCGAGCTGCTGGCCGATCTCGCCTTCGATGGCCATGCCGGGGATGGTCGCACCGAACAGGCCAAGCGCGAAGAAGGGCGTCTCGGGTGAGGTATTCGAGCGCAGGCTCGAATCGACCGGACCGCCCGGCCCTTCGCCGCCGATCAAAAAGGCGTACGAGCCCACATTGGCCAGTGCCGCACCGGCTCGTGGTTCGAGCAGATCGCTCTGATCAAGCCGCTCCCAGCCGGGCAGGTCGCCGGTGGCCGTGGGCACCGTCCAGCCCGTCGAGGCCTGTGGCTGGCCCTCGGCATCCACGCCGCCGATGACGTACAGCACGCCGTTGGCCGTGGAGGTCGAAGCCCGTGCCCGCGGCACCGGCAGCTGCTGTCCCTCCGGTGCCTCTGCCCAACCCTGGATGTCGCCCGTCTCTGGGTCGGTCAGCGGCTCGCCCTCATCGAGCTTGAGCCGGTACACGGAGCGGCTGATGCCCTCCGGTCCTTCACCGCCAAGGACGTAAACATCGTCCCCGACGGAGAGTGCCGCCGCCTGTGCTCGGGGCTGCGGGAGTGGCAGGCGTGTCTCCTGCCAGGCCTCGAGGGTCGGCGGGTCCGCCTCACCGAAGGACGCCAGATGCACCGCAGCGGTCAGTCCCTCCGCCGTCCGTCCGCCCAGGAGGTAGATGCCGTTGCCGGTGGCCACGGCCATGGCATGGCTGACGGGCGTGGGCAGCTGCAACTGCTCCGGCTGCTCCCAGCCGGTCAGCTGTCCTTCCGTCACGACCCCCTGGTACACCGTGTTCGTGGCCGTGCCGGTCTCGTCCAGTCCGCCGATCACGTAGGGCACACCGGACAGGCTGGCTACCGCGGCGTCGGACCGCGCGGAGGGAAGTGCCGGCCCCTCCGACCAAGCCTGGTAGTTGCCATCCGTGGTCACTTCCGTCATGAGCGTCTCGGCCGTGGCACTGTCACCGGTCATGCCGCCGATGAGGTACAGGTTCGTGCCCGACTGGAAGGTCGCCGAACCGACACGCGGCTCGGGCAGGGCCAGCGTCGTGGGGCTGGCCTGCCAGGGCACGACGCCACCCAGGGGCGCGGGGCAAGGCAGCGTCTCGTTGGAGGCCGGACACAGATTGACGATGGGCACGGCGTTGTAGCCCACGTCGATGGTCCGCGAGACGACGAAGTAGTACGCGCGGTCGGGGATGTAGCCCAGCAGGAAGAGGATCAGCAGGAACCAGAAGAGCGCCTTGATCGACGCCGCCGTCCAGCCGTCCGCGTCCAGGAGTCCGAAGAACGTGCGGCGCCTGACAGCTCCGGGCGGCAGGGCGCGCGTCGCCATGGGGCTACTCGCCTTCCTGCACGATGAGGTCGCCGTGCATCGGTTCGTAGTGGCCGGGCACGGTGCAGGCGAACTGGAAGCCCTCGAGTTCGGCCGGATCTTCGGGCACCTGCCACTCGAAGGTCTCCGTGCCCTCCGTGAAGTTCGGCGCGCCGGGCAGGTCGGCGATGGCGTTGCTCTCCAATGCCTCTGCCGGACCGATGATGAAGTTGTGCTCGAAGCCTGCCGTATTGGTCACATCGAAGGTGAGGGTCTCGCCTGGCACGACCGTCAGGGCCGTGAGCCGCGCGCCTTCCTCAGCGTCCAGGATCTCAAGGCTCGCCGTCTCCTCCACCGCGATCTGGCGCGGCGCATCCGCCGTGCCGGGTGACTCGACGGGTGCCGCGGAAGGCTCGCCACCACCGCCACCGCCGAAGGTGACCTCGCCCTTCCAGCAGGCGGGCGGCGTCGGCGCTCCCGGCTCCGGCTGGAACTCCGTATCGCGCCAGCCGGTGACCGTCGTTGGTCCCACCTCCTCACCCTCGGGACCGCCCTCGACATCCTCACCCTCTGCACCGTGGGCCCCAGGGTCGTACTCGAACTCCAGGTCACTGCTGGCCGTGAGGAAGTCGATGAGCTCTTCGACTTCGCGGTAGTTGAGCGGTCCGGCGGGAGCCTGCCAGGCGGGCATCAGGCTGTCGGCGTCGCCGCAGACATAACGTCCGCCCACTTCCAGGACGCGTTGCAGGTAAACAGGGTTGAGGTGACCGGTGCCTGGCAGGCCATCCGGCGTGAGGGCGTTGTAAAGCTTCTCCTGGTCGTTGAGGGCCGGACCGATGCCGCCCTCACCGTTCTCGCCGTGGCATCGAGCGCAGTTGGCCAGGTACAGCGCGTAACCGCGGCTCACGTCCGTGACGTACTGCACTTCGGCTTCCGTCTCCAGGCGACCCTCGGCGCCCAGCGCGGGCACGCCGATGTCGTAGAACCAGTAGATGGGCACGAAGAGCGCCACGAGGAGGACGGCCAGGATGGAGACGCTGCGCGCATTGCCGCTCTGGCGCACGACCTGGGCAGCACGCTCCTCGGTCAGTCCGACGGTATGCGTCTGGTCACCCGATGAGAAGCGCTCCACGCCGGCGGCGCGATCGGGGACGGGCGTGATCTGCGTATCGTCCGGGCGCGGCGTCAGCTCTCGCCCGGTGCGCTCGTCGCTCATATGCAGCTCGACGGTGAGGTCGGCGGGATCAGGCCGGGCTGGCCGAGAGCCACCGGCAGGGGGCCCAGGGTGATGCGGCTGGTATCCACGATGAGCACGCCGCCCTCCACGGAATGGGCGAAGCGGTCCAGCCCGCGCGGTGCCGGACCGAGCTGCAGGATCTTGGTGCCCAGCCGGTCATAGCGCGAGCCGTGACAGGCACACTCGAAGTAGTAGTTGGTGGTGCAGAAGTTGGGCTTGCAGCCGAGGTGCGGACAGCGCTGGTACATGGTGCGGACGTTGGTGTTCAAGCCTTCACCGTCAGCGCTGGTCCCCTCGTTGAAGCCCAGGTTGGCGTCGACCAGCTGGACGTATGTGCGGGCCTCGCTGAAGTAGGCCGGCGCACCGTCGCGCAACGTGGCGCCCTGCACCGCCGGATTGCCGCTGACCGTCTCCACGTCGCCGAGGGGCACCGTGCCACCGAAGCCCGATGAGAGGTTGGGCCACAGGAAGGCGAGCGTGCCGCCACCCACCTCCAGGAGCCACAGGCCCACTCCGGCACCCAGCGTACGGCGCAGCAGCTGGCGGCGGGAGAGCCCTGCGGTGCGGCCGGTGCGCATCTCCGCGAGGACCTCGCGGGTCAGCGCTGTCGGTTCCTGCGAGCGCGTCAGCTTCCAGTTGCCCATGCGTTCCTACGTCCCCTCTTAAAGCGCGAAGTAGAGGCCTTCCCACGGCAGTGTCCAGGCATAGCCCGGACCGCGGAAGAAGGCGCCCAGGAAGGTGATGACGAGTCCGGCAGCCAGGAACATGGAGAAGAGCGCCACGCCGACCTTGCGGTCGCTGGGTCGCGGCGAGCCGCCGTCGCCCTTCGGGCCGCGATCGATGTAGGGCAGCAGTGCGGCGCCGACCAGGATGAAGGTCGGTGCCAGGA
>JALZLU010000051.1 GCA_030858685.1 Chloroflexota bacterium
GGCCCGCTCGAACGAGCCCGCGAGCACCTCCGCGCGCTGTGGGGCGGGCAGTCGTTCGCGGTCTCGGTAACCTACGAGGCAGCCGCCGTGGACCGTGCGGTGATGGAGATGGTGGCAGCCATCGAGCAGCCCCTCATCGACGCGCGCGTGCGATACAGGGCCGGCCGTTATGTGGCCCACCCATCGACGGCCGGCGTAGAGGTCGACGAGGCTTCCCTGAGCAGCGCCGCGCACAGCGCGCTGGTGGGTCTGGGCACGACCACGCGCGCGACACACGTAGCCGCAGAGCCGCTCGTCACAGAGCCCGCTCGTCTCACCTCGGCCGCAGAGGCAGCCGCGGACCGTGCCAACACCATCCTGGCCACGGCCATCACACTCGTCGACGGGTCCGCAACGCAGACCATCCCCGTGGAGGAGATGCGGGAGTGGCTGGAGCTCACGCCCGAGGCTGGGGGCGACTACCGCATCGAGCTGTCCGCCACCACGGTGGAGGCGGACCTGGCGGCGCTGGCCGAGACGGTGGCCATCTCCCCGGTCGCTGCCGGGCTGGCATTCGCCGACGATGGATCGGTCGTCGCGGTGCCTGGGAGTGAAGGGCGCGCGCTCGATTCGGCGGTCACTGCCGAGCGCATCGTGGCTGCTCTGGAGGCACGTGGGGAAGGTGCCGCTGACGCTCCGGTGGATCTGGCCATCTCCCCCGTCGCGCCGCGTTACACGACGGCCCAGGCGGAGGCGGCGGCACCACAGGTCGTGCGCGTTTCGAACTGGACCACGGCCTATACCGTCGATGAGCGCAACTTCAACGGCAACAACATCACCATCCCGACCAGCCGGATCCACGGCCAGGCCGTGGCACCGGGACGGCAGTTCGACTTCTGGCGGGCCATCGGCAGCGTCTCCACCGAAGATGGCTACGGTCCGGGCGGAGCGATCGTGAATGGGCGTACGGAACCGACAGGCGCGCTGGCTGGCGGCATCTGCTCGTGCTCCACGACCATCTTCAATGCCGCTCTACGGGCGGGACTGGAGATGGGCGCCCGACGCAACCACTACTACTACATCGACCGCTATCCGCTGGGCCTGGACGCCACGGTCTTCCGCTCGTCTTCCGGATCGGTGCAGTCGATGCGCTTTCGAAACGACACGGAGCACCCCGTGCTGATCAAGGGCATCAACACCCCCGGCAAGGTCCGCTTCGAGATCTGGACCGTGCCCACCGGCCGTACCGTGACCTTCTCCGAGCCGCGCGTGGAGGATCGCCGAACGGCCAGCGACACGGTGGAGTACACCGATGACCTGGCGCCGGGCGTCCGTTCCCGGACTGAGTACCCCACGGAAGGCTTCCGCTCCTGGATCACGCGCACGGTCCGTGACGCGTCCGGTGCCATCGTCCATCGCGACACGTTCTACTCCAACTACGCCGCCATCGACGGCATCACCCTGGTCGGCCGCAGGCCGGGCGATCCACCCGACGGCACCATCGTGGTCGTCGGCTGACCGGGGAAGAGGCCGCTGCAGCCCAGGGCGGCGGTCCTGAGGGCTTTGCCTATCGAACTCGGTCGAGTGGCGATGTGGTCATCACGCATCACGGTCATCTTGCGACCTTGCTGCGCGGCGAGCGCGCCCGGCGCTTCCTGGACGCGGTGCGGTCGGCCGACTCGGCGGCATCCATGGCACTGATGGCGCGCGTCACGGGCAACTACCGGCGCGGCACTGAGCGCACCGCCGAGCGGCATCCGCGAAACCGAACGGGATGACCGCATGAGCCACGGCACCACTGCGCCCGAGAAGGTCGTCCACTCTCGTGACCGAGGCATCCTGGAGGCGGCCCTGGATGCCATCATCGTGATCGACACGCACGGCCGCATCACCGAGACGAACTTCGCGGCGGAGCGCATCCTGGGCTGGCAGCGCTCGGACCTCGTCGGCCGGATGCTCAACGAGACCCTCATCCCCCCGCGTTACCGCGCGGCGCATCGACTCGCCTTCGCGGAGCACTTGCGGACCGGCGTCAAGAGCATCCTGGGTCAACGGCTGGAGCTGCATGCGCGCCGCGCGGACGGTTCGGAGTTTCCCTGCGAGCTGATCGTCACGCGAGTCGACCTGGCCGACGAGGTCATCTTCGCGGGCCACATCCGTGACATCAGTGATCGACGTGAAGCCGAGCGTGCCATCCGCGAGAGCGAGGCGCGACTACGCACGCTCACGGAGGCTATGCCCGAGGCCGTCTTTCTGTTCGACGCGGACGGTCGCTTGGTGATCGCCAATCCGGCCGCTCTAGAGCTGACCGCCACGGCGTCTCCACTCGACTTCGCCGAGTTGGTGGCGCGGCTGGACGTGGGTGACGAGCCGTCTCCAGTCATCCGCCTGGGCCAGCGGCTGGGTCCGCTCGAAGCGAGGCTAGCGCCGCGTGGCCGGTGGGTCGAGTGGAACAGCCATCCCGTCGAGGTCCCGCGACACGCCGTCGCATCGGGCCAGGGCTCCGCCGAGGCACGCTC
>JALZLU010000069.1 GCA_030858685.1 Chloroflexota bacterium
TGCTGCTCGCCATCGTCAGCTACACCATGCTGGCGGGAGCCTCACCAAGCGTCGTGCGCGCTGCGGTCATGGGCTCCATCTGCCTCCTTGCGCGAGAATCGGGACGGCGCGGCGGCGCTGCCGGAGCCCTGGGATCAGCCGCCTTCGGCATGATCGTGGCCGACCCGGCGATCGTCGAGGACGTCGGATTCCGGCTGTCCGTGGCCGCCACGGCGGGTCTGCTCGCTTGGGGCGCGCCCCTCTCGACATGGCTACGCGATCGCCTGCCCGCACGCGCCCCGAACTGGTTGGTCGAATCGCTGGGTGTCTCGCTGGCGGCGCAGGCCGCGACCCTGCCGCTGGTACTCCTGCACTTCGGGCGCGTCTCGCTCGTTTCACCACTGGCCAATCTCGTGGTGGCACCCATCGTTGCGCCCGTGATGTTGGCCTCGCTGCTGGGTATGGTCGCTGGACTGCTGATGGTCTGGGGCATCCCCGCACTGCTGGTGGCCCCAGTGGTCCTTGGAGCGTCGCTCCTGCTGGGCGCCATGATCGCCGTCGGCAGCATCGCCGCGACGCTCCCCCTGGCCAGCCTCGAACTCCCCGCGCCGGCCGGCCCCGTGGCTGCCGCCGCCATGACCCTGTCGCTTCTCGTGGCCGGCACCATGCCTGGACGCGCGCTCTGGCGCGGTCTGACAGGAAGTCGTCGCGGGCGGCGTGCCTCGTCGCGAGCGGGGGGAGTCGCTCAGACGCGGCCGAAGGCGGGCGTTGCCGCCGGCCGGGCGGGCCGACGCGCCACGGTGGTACTGGCGGCAGCCGGCCTGGCGCTCCTCATCGCGGCAGGCTCGCTCGCCACCGGCCAGGCTGACGGCCGTCTCAGGGTGACCGTGCTGGACGTGGGGCAGGGTGACGCCGTGCTCGTGGAGGGTCCGCGCGGCGCCCGCATGTTGGTCGACGGAGGGCCAGACCCCGATCGACTCCTGGCTCTGCTCGACGAGCGGATCCCGGCCTGGGACCGCCGGCTCGACCTGGCCGTGCTGACTCATCCGCACGAGGACCACGCGGCCGGACTGGCGCTCCTGCTGGAACGCTATCGGGTGCCCGTCGTGGCCGAGCCCGGCATGATCGGAGCTGGGCCAGGTGACCGGGCGCTTCGAGAGGCATTGAGCGGATCGCCCATACGACGCGTCCTGCTCGCGGCGGGCGATTCGCTGAGCCTGGATGGCGTCGCGATCAGCGTCCTCTGGCCGCGTCCGGGCGAGGTACCCCTTCGCGCGCCGGACGAGGGCCGGAGCATCAACAACGTCTCGGTGGTCCTCGACATCCGTTACGGCGAGAGACGGATGTTGCTGACCGGTGACATGGAGGAGGACATCGATCCTCAGCTCCTCCGGGACGGTCTGTCTGCCAACGGGCCGATCGACGTGCTGAAGGTCGCCCACCATGGCAGCCGCTCGGCGACAACGCCGGAACTCCTGGGCGCGCTTCGGCCACGGGTCGCTCTCGTCAGCGCCGGAGCGGACAATCCCTACGGCCATCCGGCTCCAGCCACCATCGAGCGCCTCGAGTCCTTCGGCGCACGCGTCGCTCGAACGGACCGTGACGGCAGCCTCGAGGTGTCGACTGACGGGCGGGATCTGCGCATCACCACGACCGGGGGCAGGGGCGCCGGTGTTGTGCGGCCGCGAGTGGGTGCGGCGCTGGCCAACACAGCGGCGCCTCTCGGGCGATCGTTCGTTTGCGCCTTCGCTGCGCCAGTCCCGACCATCCTCGCCGAGGCGACTCCTCGACCGCCACGGGGCCAGCCGGCCCGACGCGCGCCAATGGAGCGTTCCTCGTCGCTGCCCGATGTGTTGCCCGGCATGGCGCTGGCTTCCCGCTCGGAGCTGCCTTGTTACGATCGGTCTCATGGCCATCCCATCACGGCTCGAAGCAGTCACGCTCCTGGACGGACTCGATCCGCCCGACTGGCTCGTGGCGCACTCCTCGGCCGTGGCCGAGGTCGCTGCGTTCCTGGCCGCCCGCATCGCGGGCCGTGGCATCGACGTGGACCGCCGCATCGTGGAGAGCGCGGCCCTCCTGCACGACATGGACAAGCTGCTGCCCGATGACCATCCCTTCAAGTCGCTCGGCCACGGCGATGCCGGGGCGCGTTGGCTCACGGAGCAGGGCTGCGAGGAGCTGTCGCGACCCGTCGCCAACCATCCGGTGAGCCGCTTGAGTGACGGGTCGCGCTACCGGCGCTGGGCCTCGTTCGCCAGTCGTGAAGAACGCATCGTGGCCTACGCGGACAAACGCGCACAGGACAGACTCGTCACCATGGACGCCAGGTTCGGGCGATGGGCCCAGCGCTATCCGGAGGTGCTGCGGGTCCGAAGTCGCGCCGATCGCCTTGAGCGAGACGTGTGCTCGGCGGCGGGCATCGCGCCCGACCAGGTCCGCCGGCTCCGCTGGGTGACCGATGCGCGTGCGCTCGCACGTGCCCAGCCAGTGCTCGCCGCAGTGAGCAGGCCATGAGTCGACGCACGGCAAGCGTGGCCTACTTCCATGGCGAGGACGCCTACGGCCTCGACCGTGCTGTGACGGACTTCGCGGCATCGCTGGGCAGCGACGGGGTGCCGCTCGTCATCTGGCGCACCGGCGCCGATGAGGACGGCACTGGCGAGGATGCCAGTGGCTCCGCGGCTCGTCGTCGCGATCGAGTCCTGGGCGAGGTGGAGCAGCGGCTTGGCACGGCGCCCTTGTTCGGCGGCGGCACGCTGGTCGTGCTGCGTCAGCCGGAAGCCTTGGTGCGCGAAGGCACCGCTCGTGCCCGGCTGCTGGCGCTCATCGCCGACGTGCCTGCTGGCAATGGTCTTTGCCTCTGCGACCTGTCCACAAGTGGGAGCCGTGCAGTCGCAAGCGCTACCTTGATACGCGACGCGGTGGCCGCTGCAGGCGGCGTGCTGGGCGAGTTCCCCGTGCCCACTCGGGAACGGATGGAAGCCTGGATCATGACGCGCGCCCGCGAGCTCGAGATCACCATGGGTAACGGCGCCGCCCGACTACTGGCCGAGAGGGTAGGCGCCTACGTGCGCGAATCCGATGTGGACCGCCGCCAGCAGACAGGACTAGTCGACCGCGAGTTGCAGAAGCTCTCCCTCTTCCGGCCGGGCGGCACGATCAGCCGCGAGGACATCGCGGAGCTGGTCCCAGAGACGGTGCCCGGCTCAGCGTGGGCCTTCCTCGATGCGGTCGGTGCCCGACGCCTGCGCGACGCATCGATGCTGGCTGAGCGCCTCCTGGCCGACGCCGTACCCATCCAGGTCCTGGTGGCTCAACTGCATCGGCGTCTGCGAGAGCTGGTCATCGTGCGCGAGCACGTCGATGGGGGGACATACGGCGGCGCCCTGGTGCGCGCGATGAAGGTCCAGCCGTTCCGTGCTCAGAAGCTGGAGGAGCAGGCACGGCGATGGAGCGCTGAGGGGCTTGGACTGGCGCTGGACGGGCTTCTCGAGCTCGATCTCGCCTCCAAGGGCATCGCCCTCGACGGGTCGACCCGTCAGGCGACAGAGCCGCGCACCTCGCTACAGCTGCAGCAGTGGCTGGCGGAATCGCTCTCGCCGGCAGTCTGACTACGCGGCGCGCATCCCGGCGCGTTGCTGAAGGACCACATCGGACTCGATAACGAACACGCAGCGACCGTCGCGGACGTCAAGCAGCGTGATCACGTCCGGTTCGAGGTATAGCTGGTGGCACTCCGTGCAGAGCGCTGCCGTCACACCGAAGCAGAGACGCTCCGTGCGATCAGGCAGCCGGAACGTGGCGTCGAAGCGGGACTCGACCAGCTGCTGCCTGCAGCCGGGGCAATGGTCTCGCAGCCTGGTCATGCTTGGTACGGTCCCTCGTCATGTGACCCTCGACCGGACCGACCGGTCATTGCCACCCGATGCTAGATCGAGGTGCCGAGAGGTCCCCTGACCCGGAGGTACCGCCCGGGGGCCGCCGATGGGCAGGTCCCGCACCGCTGGCGCCGCTGCACCGCGAGGCGTTGGATCTCGCTCGCTACTGCACACGCAGGAGCAGCGGCGCCTCCGACCAGAGCTTCTCCAGGGCGTAGAAGTCACGCTCCGGCCAGGCCATGACATGGACGATGACCGAGCCGTAGTCGATGAGCAACCAGTGCGCGTTGGCGGCGCCCTCCCGTCCGATGGGGCGCGTGCCCTCCGCCTTCGTCCCTTCCACGATGCCGTCGGCGATGGCGCCCAGCTGACGCTCGGATCCCCCGGAGCAGATCACGAAGTAGTCGGTCAGCGTGGTCATCTCGGCGACCGACAGCAGGACGATGTCCGCGGCCTTGCGGTCCGACGCCAGCTCCACGATGCGGTGCGCCAACTCGAGGGCCGCCTTGGCCTGGTCACGTTCCTTCTCGGTCAGCTGTCCGCCGATATCTGCCCCGGTCGTCTCGACAACGGGCGGCACCCGCCGACGGCGCGCGGGCAGGCCCGGGGTCCGGTCGGCCGATGTCGGGGCAGCCGATGCGCGGTCCTCGATACCTTCCTCGGACTCGGCGGTGCTCCCCGCGGCAGCAGCCTCCCCCGCGGCGCTCTCCGCGGCGGTGCTCTCCGACTGAACAAGTTCGGACCGCTCCGTATCGGGCGACGTCTCGACTTGGGCCACGCTCCCCGGCTTCGCAGCGCGGCGACGCCTGGGGGCTGCCTTGGGAGTGGGTTCGTCCGTCACGTGCGCTGTTGCCTCCTTCGGTCTGTCGCCTTCGACTGTGGCGCGTAGAGGTGATGGTCGTTGATGTAGCGTGCGACCGCATCGGGCACGAGATAGCGCACCGAGCGACCCTGGCTGATCAGCTGTCGGATGCGCGAGGCCGAATCGCCCAACTCGGGTCCATCGAGGAAGACGACGCGATCCTCCCGCCCGGCGATCCGTTCGGTCAGCCAGCCGCGTCCCGGCGTGGGGTGGCCCAGGCGTGGCACCACCGCCAGGCGGCACAGGTCCAGCACACGTTCCGGCCGGCGCCAGGATGCGAAGCCGCCAAGTGCCTCCACGGACATGATCCAGTACGTTCGCTCGGGCGCGTCGCGGAACTCCGCGTGCAGCTGCTCCAGTGTGTCGACGGCATAGCTGGGCCCTGGCCGGTCCACCTCTCGGCGGCTGAGATGGAAGGCAGGGTTGTCGGCGATGGCTGCCTCGATCATCGCCACGCGGTGCTCTGCCGGCGTGATGTCAGGCGGCTTGTGCGAGGGGACCCCGACCGGCAGGAACATGACGCCGCGCAAGCCGAGCGCCTCCCGCGTCTGTTCGGCGACCGCCAGATGCGCCACGTGGATCGGGTCGAACGTGCCGCCCAGGATGCCCCAGAGCCCCTGCCTATCGATGGATCAGCCCCACGGCTGTCCGTCCCACTCGAGATCCGCCGTCCCGATGTGGACGGTGTCGCCCGGTTCCACCCCAGCCCGGACGAGCTCTTTCTCCACACCGATGCGCGCCAAGTCACGCTGGAACCGCTCGGCTGATTCCTCCCGCGCGAAGTCGGTCTGAGCGGCCAGCCGTTCGATGCGCCGGCCACGGACGCGGAAGCCGTCCGTCACCTTCTCCACGGCGAAACCCTCGTCCGTCGCCTCGAAGCGATGGATCACCACGCCCGCCGGTTCGCCCGGTCGCGCCAGCGTGGCTGCGTCCGGCAGCAACTGACCGAGCGCTTCGATGAGCCCGTCGAGGCCCACGCCGTCTCGCGCCGAAACGGCCACGGTGATCAGTCCCTCAGCAGTCCGGGCCGCGCGGAAGGCGTCCAGCCGCTCCCCTGCGCCGGGCAGGTCCAGCTTGTTGGCGACGACCAGTGTGGGCTTGTCCAACAGCACCGGATCGTGCAGCCGCAGCTCCTCGCGGATGACGCCGAAGTCATACTCCGGATCGCGCGCCCCCAGGTCCACCACGTGCCCCAGCACCCGCGTGCGCGCGACGTGGCGCAGGAACGCATGTCCCAGGCCGGCACCGTCGCTGGCGCCCTCGATGAGGCCGGGCAGGTCGGCGATGGTCGGCCGCCGCAGGTCTGCCGGGTCCCGGGACTCAAGGTCCAGCACACCAAGATTGGGCTCGAGCGTGGTGAATGGGTAGTCGGCGATGCGCGGATCCGCGCGCGTCAGAGCGCCCAGCAGCGTGCTCTTGCCTGCATTGGGCAGTCCCACCAGGCCGATGTCCGCGATCAGGCGCAGCTCCAGACGGATGCGCCGCTCCTCGCCGGGCTCTCCCTTCTGCGCGTGACGCGGGGTCTGGTGAGTGGCCGTCGCGAAGTGGGTGTTGCCCAGACCGCCTCGCCCGCCGCGCGCCACCATCAGCCGCTGACCGGTCGCCACGAGGTCTGCGAGCAGGTCTCCCGAAGCATCATCGAAGACGACCGTGCCAGGCGGGATCGAGAGGTCGAGGTCCCGTCCTGCCTTGCCGTGGCGTCTCGATCGCTCGCCTTTCCCGCCGCTCGGTGCGCGGAAGTGGTGCTTGAAGCGGTAGTCACCGAGGGTCGTGTACCCGGGGTCCACCACCAGGTGCACCGATCCGCCGCGCCCGCCGTCGCCGCCGTCCGGTCCGCCGCGTGGGACGTGCGCCTCACGGCGGAACGTGGCCGCACCATCGCCCCCGCTGCCCGCCGTCACGGTCAGCGAGACGTGATCGAGAAACATCAGCGGGCCGTCAGGGACGGCGAAGATAGAGCAGCGGGTCCAGCGCGTGCAGCTGGTAGTTCGGCAGTGGCCCGGCCGTCAGCGTGAAGTGGACATGCGACCCAGTGGAGTAGCCCGTGGAGCCCATGTAGCCGATGACCTGACCACGATCGACCCAGTCGCCGGCTTCGACGGCAAGGCGCCACAGGTGGCCATAACCGGTGAACAACGCCGTGCCGTGCTTGATGTAGATGGTTCGTCCGGCCCGGTCGTCGCGATACCCCGCGAAGACCACGCGCCCCGATTGAGCCGCCAGGAGTGGCGTCCCGCGCAGGTCCGCGATGTCGATGCCTGCGTGCGCGGCGTGAAACTCCTGGGTGAGACGGCCGCCGCCGTGCACTGGCCAGAGCAGTGATCGCTCACGTCGCAGGCGCGCTTCGGTGAGCGTCAACCGCTCATCGTCGACGGTCAGGATGTGCCCCTGCTTGGGTCCGGGCGGGGGGCCGCCGTCCGGCCAGTCCAGATCTCGAGCGCCGTGTCCGCTGGGCACAGGTGCATCGGGCGGGATCACGATGCCCGGGTCGTCGTCATGTGACGGTCGACCGGCACCACCGCGTGGCGACTCGCCAGCGGGCTGATCGGGTGCCGCACCAGGTCGCTCGCCCACGAAGCCGAGCCGCTCGAAGCTGTCTTGACCGTCGCTCGGTCCGGCTGGTGTCGTCACGCCGGGCGGCTCGGAGCCGCCGCCGGTGTTGCCCGGGAAGGGGCCCCAGTCCCAGACCGGTACGTAGGGCTCCGTGCGCGGGACGTCGGGCTCCGAGACCGGGACATGGGGCTCCACGACCGGGCCACCTGGCCCTGCGGACCAGCCCGGGTCTGCCGGCCAAGCCACTCCACCACTGCCCTTGACGCCCATGGGGCTGGATGGTGTCGGGGCCAGGAGGGGAGCGGCTACACCGACCCGGTCGACCGGCGCCCGATCGGCCTGACCTGGCTGGAGACGAGGGATGGACGACGATCGACCGATGCCTGCCACGGGCACGTAGCGGCCGCCACGCCCGTCCGGCACGACGATGCGCTGCCCCAGGATGACGACGCCACCCTCCAGGGCGTTGAAGTCGGCGATGGCGTCGGCGTCAGCGTGGTAGGCCTGAGCGATGGAGTCCAGCGTGTCACCGTCGCGCACCAAGTGCTCGATGCCGCTGACGGGCAGCACGCGCAGCAGCTGGCCCACGCGCAGCCGCTCCCAGGCTTCCATGCGATTGGCCCACCAGATGGTCATCGTGCTGACGCCGTACTGGCGCGCGACCGCCCAGGCCGAGTCGCCTGCCCTGGCGCGATACAGCGTCACCTCGTATGTGGGCTTGGGCCCGGCGGCGTCAGCCGCATCGACAGGACGGATCACGCCGCGAGCATCGAATGCCGCGTCGATCGATCCCGTGGCTGCGCGCGGCACGTGAGCGGTGTGCTGAGCGAGTGCATCAGGAGCGGGCAGCTGGCCCGACATCGAGCTTGGCCAGTCCGATGAATCGCCCGCCCCTACGCCAGCGCGCGAGGCAGTCTGGGAGCCTGATGCCGGGTGTGCTGGAGCCTGTGCGGCGACCGGCGCGACCGCCAGGACAGCGGTCAACGCTGCCA
>JALZLU010000085.1 GCA_030858685.1 Chloroflexota bacterium
CTACGACGCGCTGCGCCAGCGGTTCATCGATCACATGAATGAGCGCGAGGTCTTCGTCCAGGATGGCTTCGTCGGCGCGGATCCGCAGTACCGCCGATCCCTGCGCGCGTACACCGAGACGGCCTGGGCAAGCATCTTCTGCGAGAACCTGTTCATCCGGCCGGCCGCCGAGGACCTGAAAGGCTTCCAGCCCAACTTCACGATCATCGACGCGCCCAGCTTCCGCGCCGATCCGGAGCGTGACGGAACACGCAGCGAGACGGTCATCCTGGTCCACCTGAGTCGCCAGGAGATCCTCATCGGCGGCACGCAGTACGCGGGCGAGATGAAGAAGGGCGCCTTCGGGATCATGAACTACCGCCTGCCCGACGAGGGCGTGCTGCCCATGCACTCCTCGGTCAACGTAGGCAAGGGCGGCGACGTGGCCGTGTTCTTCGGCCTCTCCGGCACGGGCAAGACGACCCTCTCGGCCGACCCCGAGCGGACCCTCATCGGGGACGACGAGCATGGCTGGGGCCCGGACGGCGTCTTCAACTTCGAGGGTGGCTGCTACGCCAAGACCATCCGCTTGTCGCACATCTACGAGCCGGACATCTACTCCACAACGCGCCGCTTCGGGACCATCCTGGAGAACGTGGCCATCGACCCTGGGACACGCGAGCTGGACCTGGACTCGGACGAGTTCACGGAGAACACGCGCGGCGCGTTCCCCCTGGGCTTCATCTCCAACAGCTCCGACCAGGGCCGCGCCGGGCATCCCGACAACGTGGTGCTGCTGACAGCTGATGCCTTCGGTGTCCTGCCGCCCATCGCGCGACTGACCCGGGACCAGGCGCTCTACCACTTCATCAGCGGTTACACCGCCAAGCTGGCCGGCACGGAGGTCGGCGTGGTGGAGCCCAGCGCCACGTTCTCGACCTGCTTCGGTGCGCCGTTCATGCCGCGCCATCCGGGCGTCTACGCAAGGATGCTCGGCGAGCGGCTGGATCGACACGATGTCGGCGCATGGCTGGTGAACACCGGCTGGACCGGCGGAGCGTATGGCACGGGGCAGCGCATCGACATCACGCACACCCGCAACATGGTTCGGGCCGCGCTGGACGGACGGTTGGATGGCGTACGGACGGTGACCGACCCGATCTTCGGAGTGGAGGTCCCGCTGTCCTGCCCCGGGGTCCCGGACGAGGTGCTCCAGCCCCGTGACACGTGGCCCGACGCTGACGAGTACGACCAGCAGGCCCGTAAGTTGGCGGGCATGTTCATCGAGAACTTCGGCCAGTTCGGGGCCGGCGTAACGGAAGGCATCCGTTCAGCGGGTCCGCGGGTCCCGTGAGACAGGCGGTGCAACGATGAGCACCAACTCATGGCTGAAGGTCATCCTGGCCCTGTGGGTGCTGGGTTTCCTGGTGGTGGCCTGCGGACCGGCCATCGCCGCTGACGGCATCGGCGGAACGCTCATCGGCGGCGTGATCGGCGGCGCGTTCGGCTTGTTCCTGTTCATCCCCTGGATCATCGGGGTGGGTATCCTGCTGCTGCTCATCCGGCTGACGGAGCCGCGCGGCCGGACGCAGATCACTCGCGGGCAGGACACCTATGATCGCGATCCCGTCGACCGCTACCCGGACGATCGCTCCCCACGCTGACCGCCTCACGCTCGTCCAGCGACACTCGAGGACGTGGACAGGTGTACCTATCCGATGAGCAATGGGTGCACCTTCCAAGGGCACCACGGTCGGGCCACGATCGGGCGCAGACGGCGATGGTCGTGATCGCGAAGTGCGGCCCCGGTAGGAACGGCACGAGCCTCCTCAGTTCACCCGACCGGGCCAGCAGTCACCTTGCATCGGCCGTCCGACGGTTCTGGCCCATCCCAAGCCCGATCGTCGGCGGCCGGTCACGGCCGCGCCGCCCGGCACTTCTCGGTGCCAGCGGCGTCCAACCGAGATGAGCGCGGTATAGGGTGGGCGCGACAGGCACCAAGGACGCGCACCCCAACGCAGATAGCCGCCACGAGGGCGGCGCCAACGGGAGACGGTGGCCATGACGAACGGTGGGGGAGAAGGCCGAGCAGTCGGGTCGACAGGGACGCTCGAGGTCCTGGAGCGGGACTCGGCTCGATGATGACGCCCATCATCCTCGAACGCGCCTCGGCGACCCCTCTTTACCGCCAGATCGAGGAGCAGCTGCGAAGCGCGATCCTCAGCGGCCGGCTTCGGCCCGGCACGCAACTGCCCGGTGTGCGAACGCTGGCCGCCCAGCTGGGGGTGGCACGGATCACCGTGGTGCAGGCCTACGACCAGCTCGCCTCCGAGGGCTATGTCCTGGGACGGGTGGGCTTCGGCACCATCGTCTGCCAGGAGTCGCCGGACCGGGCCCTGCGCGTGGACGACCGTCCGGCAGCGCTCCGGCTGGTCTCAGCGGCGGGCGGTGCTCGATCGCCCCGAGCCCACCGATCACCACGGGAGCATGCCGCGCCGCCGGCCCTCAGCCGCGTGGCGACTGCCTCGCCGCCTCGACGAGCAGCGATCGTGGACGAGCTCGCCCATCCCCGGTTCCCGGCGGCCAATCCCTGGGTGCCCGCGCCCGAGTCAGTGGCGGCCAGGCCCGGCGACGAGCTGCCATACGACTTCGGGCAGTGGCGCATCAGCATGGATGCGTTCCCCATCGACCTCTGGGAGCGGCTGCTCCGCTCCGCCTGGCGCGACATCTCAGGGGGCCCTTCCGGCACCTCCCTGGGCTCACCGCCGCTGGGTGATATGGAGCTGCGCGAGACGCTGGCAGGCTACCTTGGCGCCGCTCGTTCCGTGACGGCCCAGGCCGATCGTGTCGTGATCACCACGGGCATCGAGACGTCCACCATCCTCTGCTCGCGCGTCTGGTTGGGGGCGGGACGGAAGGCGGTCCTGGAGGACCCGACCAACCTTCTGATGCGCCGGGCTATCGCCGTGTCCGGCACGGAGCTGACCCCCGTGCCCGTCGACGCCGACGGCCTGCGGGTCGATCGGATGCCCGCCACCGCGACGCTCGTGGCGGTCAGTCCGTCCTGGCAGTTCCCCATGGGCGGCACGATGCCCATGCATCGACGCCTGGCCCTGCTGGACTGGGCCGCTCGGTCAGGGGCGCTCGTCCTGGAGAACGATCACAGCGGCGAGTTCCGCTACCAGGGCCCGCCACTCCCGTCCCTCCAGGGTCTCGACCGGGACGGTCGCGTGCTCTACATGAACAGCTTCAATCGGTTGATGCCGGTGGGCTTCCATCTCGGTTTCATCGTCCTGCCGGAGCCGCTCGTGGAGGGCTTCATGGGCATGGCCGAAGCGGTCGGCCACGCGCCCAGCTCGCTCGAGCAGCGCGCCCTGGCACGGTTCGTGGCCGACGGACACTACGACCGCTACCTGCGGCGCGTTCGCGGCGTCCTGGCTGATCGGCAGGCGATCCTCATCGGCGCGCTTCGACAGCACTTCGGGTCCGCCGTCACGGTCGCACCCGCTGATGGTGGCATGCATCTCGTGGTCACCCTGGACGAGCGCTTCGGGCCGGCCAGCGAGGTCGCTGAGCGAGCGCGCGCTGCCGGTGTGGGCGTGGCGACCGTCGGACGCTTCCGCATCACACCGGGCCGTGATCGCGACCTGGTGTTGTTCTACTCCACCCTGGACGAGGCACGGATCGTCGAAGGCGTGCGACGCCTCGCGCGGATCCTGTTCTCACGGGACGCGGCCGATGCATCCGCCGACAAGGCGGGGAACAGGGCGAGCAGCCGAGACGTCCCGCGGCCTTCTGCGAGCGAGCCCCGTGCAGGAGGGACGAGCGCGATGAGCGGCTCGGTTCCCCGCTTCAGCGTCGTGTCCCGGGGAGGTCGCTCACACCCCGCCTGAGCGCTGCGTCCCCACGCGGGCGTGTACCCATGAGATGGCGGCCGGGTGACCCTTCCGACCCTCCGGACCCGCGGTCCCAGCCTCCGGCCGCGATCCGGGTCCACGCCGTCTTCCTGGGGACACCAGGCCCGGTCAGCGGGGGGTCTGAGCCCTTGGGATGCGGCTCAGTCGTCCGTGGCGGTGAGTGAGAAGTACACCCCAGCCGGGATCTCCGAGACTCGCCCTGCCCTGGTCACGGTCGGTGTGCCGCCGTCGCCACCAGCCACCACCAGGTAGCGGCGGATCCTTGGCTGGTCGCCGAGTGCCAGATAGACGTAGGCGGGGAGATCGGCGCCCAGCTCGGGTGGCGCGTCGGCCGCCAATCCCCAGGCCAGCTCGCGGATCACGCTCGGTTCCGGTCCGACCTCTGCCAACACCGCCTCGACGGCCTCGCGGCAGTACCCCTGGAAGACCTCGATAAGGGCGGGTCGCACGCCGCTCCTGGTCTCGACCGGTCGGGCGCAGACCGCGTCGACCGTGGCGGCTGGATCGGGTGGCACGCCGCCGGTGGAGGCGGGGCCGGTCGCGGGTGGTCCGCTGGCCGTCGGCTCACCGCTCTGCGTCGGAGCGTCCGTCGATCCGGGTGACGTGGTGCCGGCCGCGGCGGATGAGGGAGGGCGGGGCGACCGCGAGGCGTCAGGCTCCTGGTCCCTGCCCGAAAAGAGGATCGCTCCCAGCGCGGCGAAGGCGATCAACGCGGCGATGACGGCCGCAAGCAGGAAGCCCGGGAAGCGTGGCGGTTCCGAGACGCGGCTCACCGGCACGTTGTAGACCGTGTCGTCCCGGGTGTCGTCCCGTGGCTCGTGCGTCGATGAGGGCGGCCAGCTCACGTCAGTGGCTCGAAGCGGGCCGTGAAGTGACGTAGCCGCTGGGGTGCCGCGATGATGCGGAAGCCGCGCAGCCGGCTGGCTCGTTCGGCCACGGCGCGCACGACCTCGATGACGTAATCGATGTGCGATTGCGTGTAGGTCCGCCGCGGGATGGCCAGGCGCACCAGGTCCATGGGCCCGGCCACCTCCGTGCCATCAGGTCTTGCCCCGAACATCACGGTACCGATCTCGCAGCCACGGATGCCACCCTCCTCGTATAGCGCAGCCGCCAGCGCCTGACCCGGATACTCGAGCGGCGGGATGTGCGGCAGCATGGCACGTGCGTCGATGTAGACGGCGTGACCGCCGATGGGCTGGATGACCGGCACGCCGGCCGTCCCCAGCGCTTCGCCCAGGTAGGCCGTGGATCGGATGCGATAGCGCAGGTAGTCCTCTTGGACCACCTCCGACAGTCCCTGCGCGATGGCCTCCAGGTCTCGCCCGGCCAGCCCACCGTAGGTCGGGAAACCCTCGGTCAGGATGAGCATGTCGCGGCAGCGTTCGGCGATCTCGTCATCGTCCAGCGCCAGCCAGCCGCCGATGTTGGCCAGGCCGTCCTTCTTGGCGGACATGGTCATGCCGTCCGCCAGGGCGGCCATCTCGCGCACGATGTCGGGGATCGCCGCGGTCTCATAGCCGGCTTCGCGCTCTCGGATGAACCAGGCGTTCTCCGCGAAGCGGCAGGCGTCCAGGAAGAGCGGCAAGGCGTGGCGGTCGCAGACCTCGCGCACGGCGCGCAGATTCGCCATCGACACGGGCTGGCCACCCATCGAGTTGTTGGTCACGGTCATGAACACGACCGGGATGCTCTCACGGCCGCGTTCGTCGATGAAGCGCTCCAGGGCCGCCACATCCATGTCGCCCTTGAAGGGCAGGATCTCGCCGGGCGCATGCGCCGGCGAGAGGTCGACCGCCTCGGCCCCGGCTGCCTCCACGTTGGCGCGGGTGGTGTCGAAGTGGGCGTTGTTGGGCACGGCCTTGCCCGGCCCAGCCACGACCGAGAAGAGGATCTTCTCGGCGGCTCTGCCCTGGTGCGTGGGGATGATGTGCGTGAAGGGGAAGAGCGCCCGCACGGCGTCACGGAAGCGGAACCAGGAAGGCGAACCCGCGTAGCTCTCGTCGCCTCGCTGGATGCCCGCCCATTGATCGCGGCTCATGGCGCCCGTACCGGAGTCCGTGAGCAGGTCGACGATGACGTCCTCTGCATGCAGGTCAAAGAGGTTGTAGCCCGCCTCCGCGAGGCAGCGCCCGCGCTCCTCCCGCGTCGACATGCGGATGGGTTCCACCGAGTGGATCCGGAACGGCTCGATGATCGTCTGCCAGCGGTCCATCCGGACGAGGATAGCGGCCCGTCCAGCAGGCGAGGCGGTCGGCCTCTCCCGCGCGAGTTTGTCGATCAGTCACGATCGATGAACAAGACCGGCTGCCAGGCGACTTACCGACGCAGTGAGGACGCGGCCCGACCCATCGCCGAGCTGACTAGCGCCTCCGGCCCCGTCCGAGCGTGGCAGCACCCGCCGTCCGAGCGTGGGGTTGTCACAGGAACCCGCGTCGCGTTCTGAAACGGCGAGCTTCCTTGTTCGGTCATCGTGACGATCCGCACCTCTTGGGGGAGCGGGAGCTGGTCCGGACGCTCCTCAGCCCTGGGCGGTCTGGGAGCTGCTCAGAAAGCGCCTACGCGGCGTCGAGTGCCTGGAGGACGTCGGCCACCAGATCGTCAGGATCCTCGATGCCCACAGAGAGGCGGATGAGGGCCGGAGAGACGTCCAGCTGAGAGCCGGCCACGGCGCCGTGGGTCATGGTGGCGGGTACCTCGCAGAGCGACTCCACCCCGCCGAGCGACTCGGCCAGGGAGAAGATGCGCGTCCCTTCGCAGAAGCTGCGGGCACGCTCCTCCGGCGATCGCCCGCCACGGGCCGCGAGCCGGAAGCTCAGCATTCCGCCGGCGAGGCGCATCTGACGCTCGGCGATGGCCGACTGTGGATGTGAGTGGGCTCCCTCTCGCAGCCCTGGATAGCGCAGTTCGACTACGTCATCGCGCGCGGCGAGGGCCTCAGCCACGCGCAAGGCGTTGGACGAGTGACGCTCCATACGCAGGGCCAGCGTGCGGATGCCGCGCAGCACCAGGAAGCAGTCGAAGGGACCGGGCACTGCGCCGATCGCGTTTTGGAGGAAGGCCAGCCGTTCGTGCAGATCGTCCCGCGACGTGGCCAGCACGCCGTTGACGGTGTCCGAGTGCCCGGCCAGGTACTTGGTCGCGCTGTGATAGACCACGTCGGCGCCTAGCGCCAGCGGGCTCTGTCCCAACGGCGAGGCGAAGGTGTTATCGACCACCAGGATGGGCCGCTCGCCGCGCGCGCCGGCGTGGCCGGCCAGTCGCTGCGCCACGGCCGCGATGTCGATGACCTTGAGGTGGGGATTGGAGGGCGATTCCAGCCAGACCAGGCGGGTTCGCTCGGTGAGGGTCTCGTCCAGGGTGGCTAGCGGGTCGGTCGAAAGGTCGAGGTAGCGCGCCAGCACGCCCGTCTCACGCAGCACTCGCTCGAAGAGCCGGTACGTGCCGCCGTACAGATCATCGGAGAGCAGCACCTGCTCGCCGGGCAGCGCCAGCGTGGCGATGGCCTGTGTCGTGGCCGAGCCGCTGGCGAAAGCGAGGCCGTGCCGCGCACCCTCCAGCGCCGCGATGCTGGTCTCCAGCCGCGAACGCGTGGGATTGCCAGTGCGCGCGTACTCCCAGCCGTTGCGCGGTCGCCCGACTCCATCCTGGGCGTACGTGCTGGTCTGGTAGATGGGCGGCGCGACCGCCCCGGTCAGCTCGTCCGGTGCCATGCCGGCATGCACCGCGACAGTACCCGGTCGCCAGGATGGATCGACGCCGTGTGGGTCGCTCACGCTGGGGTCCGGGAGGCGGTCGGGCAGGGGCTGGTCGGTCATGGCGGCGAGGATAACGGTTCGGTCGGGCGGTCCCGTCGACGCTCGCCCGGGACAGAGTCAACGCCCCGCCAGAAGGTCATCGTCGGCCATCATGGGGGCGATCGTCGCGATAAGTTGCCTATGCCGGCCCTGGCTCGACCGACCGCCGCAGCTCGTTGTAGTGGGCACGCATGAAGACATGCGCGCCGGGCTTCGCGAAGAACGCGAACAGGAGGTTGAAGGAACGCCACGGCGAGGCATAGACGGCACGGTAGGTCACGCGCGCAGGGCCGCGAGATGCGCCGGTGATGCTGATCGTCTCGGCCAGACCCCTAGACGGTCCACTGCGGTGGCGGTAGTGGAGCACGAAGGGCGGATCCAGCTCCACGGTCTCGCGCGTCCGGAAGCGAACGCTGCGGCCGCGCGCGAATCCGATCTCGGTCCAGAAGTCGCAC
>JALZLU010000090.1 GCA_030858685.1 Chloroflexota bacterium
GCTCAGCCGACGCTGCACCTCTATCGCCGCACGGACTGCGAACTCTGTGACGAGACGCGCCTCTTGCTTCAGGCGGCGCTGGAGGAACGGGCCACGCGAGGGGAGGGCGTGCCCATCGTGCGCGAAGTGGACATCGACACCGACCCGTCGCTGGAGGAGCGCTTCGGCAGCCGCATCCCGGTGCTGGCGCTGGACGGACAGGAGTTGGAGCTCGCCACGAGCGGGCGGCAGGTGCGTGCCTTCCTCGACCGGACCCTCGGCCGGCTGGTCTAGCGGGTCGTCGCGATGGAACTGACGCTCGCTGCGGCGGTGCTGGCGGGACTGATCTCCTTCCTGTCGCCATGCGTCCTGCCGGTCGTGCCGGCATATCTCGGGCAGCTTGGTGTCGTGGCTGTGGCGGGCATCGGCAGCCGTACGTTCGTGACCGCGGGGTCCGCGGCTTCGGCGGGATCCGCGACCGTCGCGGCGCCTCCCGTCGGGGCGTTGTCAACCGGCGGAGGGACCATCGCCGCGCCTCGCCCCGTGACCGCGAGCCGGCCGTCGTGGGGCACGTCCCGCGGCTGGCGAGCGATGCCCAACGCCATCGCCTTCGTGCTCGGCTTCGGCACCATCTTCACGTTGTTGGGAACGACCATCTACGTCGCGGTGGGCCCGTTGCGCGTCCAGCATCTCGACCTGTTGCGCCAGGCCGGCGGCGTCATCCTCATCCTGTTGGGTCTCAACCTGATGGGCCTGTTGCGCGTGTCGCGACTGATGGGCACGTGGCGGCCGCTGGACGGACTGATGAGCCGGCGACCCGGCGGTCAGCGTCGAGGCGTCCTGGGGGGTGTCACGCTGGGGGCGATCTTCGCCATCGGCTGGACGCCCTGCATCGGTCCGACGCTGGGCGCCATCCTGGGGCTGGCCGCCATCGGTACCAGCCCACAGGTCATCGCGCTCCTGGTGGCCTACTCGCTGGGTCTCGGGATCCCCTTCATCGCTCTGGCCCTCGTGGTCGACCGCGCTCCAGCCATCACAGGTCCTCTCATCCGCCACGGCCGGACCATCGAGCTGGTGGGCGGCGCGCTGGTCGTGCTGATCGGCCTGGCCATCCTCTTCGACTGGTTGGCCGTGCTGTACCGCACCTTCAGCTTCCTCGTGCCGCAGGTCTGAGGTGACCGAGCTGTCCACGACCGAAACGCCTCCCCGTCGCTTCTCTCGACCGCTCATCGGTCCCTTCACCGGACGCCACCTGCTGGCGCTCTTGGGTACGGTGGTCGCTGTCGGTCTCCTCCTTCTGCTCGTAACCACGCCGATCGCGCGGCCGGCCGACCCGACGCTGCCGGAGCCTGGCTCCGACTTCGTGCCGGTCGGTGAGCCTACCGAAGGCCTCCAGATCGGTTCCCTCGCCCCCGAGTTCACGGGAATCGTGAATGGCCAGCTGGTTGCTCTGACCGATCTCGACGGGCAGCCCATCCGGCTCGCGGACCTACGTGGGCGGCCCGTCTGGATCAACTTCTGGGCGAGCTGGTGCGCGCCCTGCCAGGAAGAGACGCCGGTCCTGCGCAAGGTCTACGAGACCCATGAGCACCAGGGCCTGGCGCTCGTCGCCATCAGCGTGCAGGAGAGCTCGCCCGAAGACATCCGACGCTACGCCGAGACCTACGAGCTCGACTTCACCATCGGCTTCGATGGGACCTCCGCCATCTTCCGGACCTACCAGGCCTACGGCCTGCCCACGCAGCTGTTCCTGGACCGGGACGGGGTGATACGCACGGTCGTGAGGGGGCCGCTCAGCGAGATCGAAGCGGAACGCATCCTGGCCCCGCTCCTCGCGGAGTAGCCCGCTCCGGGATCAGGGTCGGAACGTCACCCCCGCTTCAGGCGGACGCGCAGGAACGTGCTGAAGCCGATCGACAGGCCGTGGAGGGGGTGGATCTTCACGCCCGAGGTCAAGGCGCTGATGGCGCGACCGCGGCCGAGGTAGATGCCGATGTGCTGGTTGTTGCCCCAGATGACAAGGTCACCGCGGCGACCGTTCGACCGGCTGAGGCGTCCGCGATCGGCGAACCAGTCCCGGTAGCCCTTGACCCCGCGGTACCCACCGATGCGCGTGGCCAGCCCGGCCTGCTTGAACGAGTAGTAGACGAGCCCTACACAATCGAATCTGTTCGGGCCGATCGTGCCCCAGACCCACGGGTCGCCGATCTGGTTCTTGGCAACGGACACGACACGCTGCGTTTCCGAGGCGGAGGCGGCGACCGGAGTCGCCGTCCCGACAAGAAAGGCGAGCGCCATCGAGCTGAATAGGGCGGGGCGCGCGAATGCGCGACGACGTGCGAGGGCCAAGTTCCTTCCTCCTACTGGCCGTGCTGGGGCACGGGCTGGCGATCTCTCCGGCCGCTCCTCTGGGGAGACGCGGCGGCGCCGGGCGCGGTCAGGGTACCGGTTCGGCGGAGATCGTGTGGTCTTGTGCGAGGGACTCATTCCGTATTCGACTGCGTACCAGCACGGCTAGCGAAGCGGGGCGAGCGGAGGAGACTCAGCGCAGTCGAACCCTTGCCGCGGCCCACCGTGATCGAGAGGCGCGACATCGGGAGAGATAGCCATGCGCGCATCCGCGAGTCTGTTCGAGCCGATCCGGCTATCCCTCGGCCGTCACACGGTCCGTTGCCGGCGGGCGCTGGCTCCGCTGGCGGCGCTCGCGCTGGTCCTGCTGATGGCGGTACCGGTCGCCGCCCGCCCGCACTGGACGGAGCCGCGCCAGATCCTGGCGATGGATGGAGCGCCGCGCGCCCATGCGACGGTGGTGGACGCTGACGGGGACGTTCACGTCGCGATCGAGCGGCCGGACCGGCCGGGGATCTGGTATGCGACCGACGTTGGCGACGGCTGGCAGGTCCGTCGCGTGACTCGCCAACGCGACGTGGAGCCGGCCATCGCCGTCGATGGCGCGACCGTGACCATCGCGTTCGCGCGACTGGACGATGGCGGCGACTCACGCGGCATCTTCACCGCCACGCGCCGGGGCAGCGACTGGACCGTCGAGCGTGTCAGTGACCAAGCCGGTCGCAAGCCTGCCATGGATGCCGCGGATGGCATCGTCCATGTCGCCTTCCGGTCCGACGATCGGCTGATGTACCTGCGCCTCGGGGCGGGCATCCGTGAGGAGCATGCTTCAAGCTACTGCTGCGGGGGCGCGCCATCCCTTCAGCTCGACGATCGAGATCGACCCGTGATCGCCTTTTCCGAGGCTTCCGGCCTGGTCATCGGCCGGGAGCGTGCCGGCGACTGGGACTTCGAGCTTGTCGACCGCGGCGACACGCGCCACCCGACGCTGGTCATCGACGGCGGCCGGCCGCACGTCGCCTACGTGCGGGCCGGTGAGGGACCGGTCGTGCGCGCCTTCTTTCCCTCGCAGGTCAACAACATCAGCTTCTGGGAGATCAGGCCGGTAGCCGGAGGACGCCGTCCGCTGGATCTACTGTTCGTGGCAGGCTCCGGCAGCGCCTACGCGGTCGGGGTCAGGGACGGGGAGCGCGGCCGCATCCTCCGCACGGAGATTTCCAACGATACTGAGGCGACCCTCGTCGTTCCCGAGGAGCGGGGGGTGCGCAGCGTGGAGGTGGAACGACTGCCGGACGCGGGCGTCAGCCGCCGGCCGGTGCTCGTCTTCGGGCGTGACGATGGCCTCTGGACGATGCGCAACGTCGGCCGCTTCTAGGCCAGGCATGCCAGAGCCCCCGGAGGCTGCCCCAGCGGCCTCGACGGGGGCTCCTGACGAGAGGGAGGGAGGTTCTGCCGCTCAGACGACCGACCCCTGCGTCCGGTTCCCTGCCATGGTCTCGTTCGTCGCCGGGCGCACCAAAACACCCGGAAGAACCGCTCGGTGCGCTGACCTCGGCATCGGGAGCAAGCTCCCGGACCGTGATCCTCGTTCCGTGTGGCCCCTCCGGGCTGAGAAGAATGTAGCCCACCGGTGGAGCCTGCACAAGGCTGCTTGTCCACGACTTCATGGCCGCGTGC